>JANMVX010000090.1:0-4501 GCA_031393505.1 Hyphomicrobiaceae bacterium
ACCCAGCGAGTCGTGCGCCCCAGCGCCTCGGCGATCTCGATCGGGCTTTCGCCGTCCAGTCGGCGACGCACCGCTTCCACCCGCAACTCCAGCTCTGACATCTCGGCTCCCTTGCTCGATCACCACGAACAAGCAAGCAAGCAAACCGGAACGATGTCCCTGCGGAACCCCACCTCACGAGACGGAACGATGTCCTGTCGGTCACAGCGGAACGATCTCCTGGCGGCCGTCAGCTACGGTGTCGAACGCAACCAACGGCAGGAGGGGCATTCGATGGGCTATGTGATGATCTTCATCCTGATTCTCTTCGCTGTGGGCGTCGGCATGATCGTGCAAAGTATGCAGAAACGGCAACAGGTGCGGGAGCAGCAATTCCAGGCATGGCTCAACACGCTCGACCCTGAGGAACGACGCCACCAGGAGATGATGCGCACCGTCCGAAACGCTGCACGTGATGCGGCCTTCATGCAGATGGGCGAGAATATTCGGCGTGATGAATGGAACAGGCACCATCGTGAGTGACTTCGGGGTCTTGCGATCGGTCTCGGTATTCACACTGCTCGTCCTGGTCGGTTGTGGCAGTTCCACCCCAAACCAGAATCTGCCCCCGAATGACATGCCCGACGAGGCACCCGTTCAGCAGGTCCAGGCACACATTGTGTCCACCTACTGCTCATCGCATCTCGCCAGCACTGACGGGTTCGGTAACTCGGTGTATTGGGAGCGGGCCGTATGGAGTGACGGCCATGAGACCAACAGTGGAACGTGCTGAGATGGTGAGGTCTCGGAAGTCGCAACCAGATCTCATAATCAAGCGGCGTGACACAACGCACGGACAGAGCATTCTCTCTGTCGAGAATCGGAATGACGTGCCCGCTCGAAAGTTGGCGTGGAGCATCGACAACGAGCGTGAGGGTTTCCATGTGATGGCCTCGCCTGAGCCACTACCCGATGTCCTCGAACAAGGCAAGCCGATCGACGTAGCCAACGTTTACGTTGAGAGCGGGAACGATGACACCGAAGTGACCTTCATCCTGACGTGGGAAGGCGCTGAGGCACCGAAGACCTTGCGCCTATGGCCTTGGTCGAGTTAGTCGAACGCCGACACTGGGCTCTCAACTCGTCGACCTCTCCCCTCGGGGCGGTCTCCGCGCTGCACTTTCCGCGGCGCATCCCGCGCATGCAGAACCACATCATCAACCCACAACCTGCTACCGGGAGCAGGGATACAAGAAAAGACATCTGTTTCTCCTCGACTCGAACGAGTCCCAATGACTCGATTTCTGACCTGATGTTCGGCCCCAGGAGTCCCATAGGAGCGGGGCGACAAATCGCGCGTTAGCGCCTTCTGGCAAGACGAGGAGGTCGAAAGATCGACGAGCCCGTCAGTTGATCGACAAACGCCGCCGACGCGACACGAACTCGACCTGAAACCAGAGAACGCCTGCCGACGGCGACGCCGCCGAGGAGTGCCACGACCGCGATGCACACCGTCAGGCAACTCGCTGGTAGCGGCATCGACGGGCAGTCGATGGCGCGACAAGCCGTTTCAGCAGCGTGACCGACTCCGGTCATTCCGGTCGTCTCGCTCATCGGTGCCCGCATCGGCAGAGCCACGAGGCCCAGCAATGCAACGACTACGAGGGCAACCTTGCGCATACCGACGCGATCTTACAGGACAGGGCTCGAGCCATCCTGTCGAGTCGGCCCCCCAAGTCACAACCTGGCGTGACCTGCGGTTCAATCGCGCTGAGGATCAAGTTGACAACCTGGCGGTGGCTCGGGCGGGATTCACGCATCGTCCAGACAGGTATGTAGCCCGCTTGTCATAGGGTGAGCGACACTCACGCGGAGAACTCGATGAGCTTGCAGATCACGGCGGTGTGCCCGGACCGCGCAGCGTCGCTCGCTCCAGCCCGGGCGGTCGTCATGACCTTGCGCCGCGCGCGCAGGTCCGTCATGGTGCGGTCGATGTTGGCGATGCGTTCGTTGAGAAGTTCGAGTACCGTGCTGCAGGGTTGTTCGTTCGAGCGCTGCAGCTCGAGGACGCGACCGATTTCGTCGAGACGGAGTCCGAGGTTCCTGGCTTGACGGATGAACGACAGAACGGCGAGATCGTTGGCACCGTACGTCCGGTACCCGGATTGGTTGCGATCTGGAGCTCCGAGCAGGCCGCGCCGCTCGTAGAGCCGGATCGCCTTGGCGGTCAGTCCAGTTCGAGCGGCCGCTTCGCCAATGGTCACGGTGTGATCTTTCATCGCAGTCCTTGACCTTGCCCTAGGTCAAAACCTAGGGTCAAGGTTCTACGGTCGCCGCCATGCGAGCCCGCACCATCAAGAGTGCCTCGCGATCTAAGTGGAACGCGGCCCGGTCGAAGCGAGCACGGCCGTGCTGAGTCTGCTGCGGCAGAACGGAGAGTTTCGACGGCTGTTCGTCGCGCATGGCATTTCCCGGGTCGGCGATGCCTTCAACATGATCGCGGTTGTTGTGTTCGCGTTCAATCTGACCGGCTCGGGTCGTGGCGTTGCCGGGGCTGTGATCTTTGAAGTGCTTCCGGTGCTCTTGATCGGCCCGGTCGCCGGTGTGGCCGCCGACAGGATGCCTCGCCGGCGACTCATGGTCGGCGCCGACGTGATTCGCGCGGTCGCGGCTGGAATTCTTGTTGTCGCGTCCGGTTCGTTGCCGGTGTTGTTTGCCGTCGCCTTCACGCTCAGCGCCGCGGCGATGGTGTTGAACCCGGCTGCCGCGTCGATTCAGTGCGCCATTTCCGACCCCCTGCTTCTGGATCAACCATATGTCGCGTTGGCGCGTGGGGCGCGATTGACAGGTGGGTTACACTTGCTTCAGTTGGAGGAGGAAGCGATGGTGGCGAAGTTGCAGACAGCAGGGCTCATGACCGAGCGTTCAAACCGGGCTGCGCCGCGCGCCGTCGTCCTTGCTGACGGCAGCCAACGAGTGTTGAGTGATGCTCAGGCGGCGCAGGTCGAACTTGTTCTTGCCGAGGATGAAATGCTTTCACCGAATGAGGCTGCGGTCCTGTTGGGTGTGTCTCGGCCGATGGTGAGCCGGTGGATCAGCGAGGGCGTGCTTCCCGATGTTCCGGTGGGATCTCACCACCAGATCCCTCGGGCCGCTGTGTTGGCCTACAAGGACGAGCGGATCGAGGCGAGCCGGTTTGCAGTCGCAGCGGTCCGAGGTTCGGCAACGAATCCGTCGTTGGCGCGGCGCAGGGCCGTGGCGCGGGCGGCGGCAGTTTTGCGCAGCGCTGAACGAGACGGATGAGTTCGTCAGGCGAGCAGTATCCGCCGGTAGGCGTCGCCTACGAACTCCGCTTCACGTCCCGTGCCCTCGACGATCTCGGCGTCAACGTCGACGTGGCGCCGAACGACTTTGAGGCGATCCTCGCGAAAACCCACGATCGCGACATCGTGGAGAAGTTCCGTGAGCAACGCTCCCAGGAACCCACCGGCACGCAGGCTCCGATGCGGAACGTGGGCCGCCCCGACATCTTTGGCCTTCACGGCCGAGTTGGCCAGCGCGCTGCACTTGGTTCGACGCGGCCGCATCGGTGTGTTGGCTCCTCGGTGTCGTCAGTGAGCACGACTACAACGAGTTCGAGGTACGAGCCGCGAACGGTGAGCTACTTCCAAGCCTCGACGACATCACCATCTTCGAAATTGAGAACGGCGAGTTCGACAAGCTGATCACACCCGGCCTGCACACTCTCGTTGAACGCGCGCGGGCGAACGAAGGAGAGCCATGCCGCGGCTTGGTCGGAGGTTTGCTCAAGCTTGAGGTTTCCATCACCGCTGTCCAGCTTCCCGGCACAAGACTTGTCGACCTGTTCGTCTCCGTGCAGATGCCTCCGCTGGCAAAAGGGGTCGCCACACCTGACAATTGGCCCGGCGGTGCGCTGGTCGAACACATCGCGGAACTCGCCACCGGAGAGCCGTTCGAATCGCTCGCCTGCGAAGTGCCAGCGTAACTTCCCGCGGGGCGCTTGCAATGGCGTGACTACAGGCCACAAACAGAGACTGCGCTCGTGGTCCGCAACCTCGAATACCCGGACACCTGATCTGACCGCCCGTTCGTCAAGTTCGTTACGCCGTGGTCCAGCGCTGGCGGGCTCGAACCGGCTCCAAGCAGGCGAGGTCGCTGAGGGAGCCCGATGGATCGATCCACACTCGCGCCGTGAACATTGCTTCGGCATCGTCCCAGCGTCGCTGGCGCCATGCACAGAGGGCGAGACCGTGGAGGCAACGAAGGAACGGTCGATTGTCGATCCGTCCCCACGGGAGGACTCCCCCGAAGTCAGCGGGCAGAGACGCCTCGGCGACCACGATGCCGGTCTGGTAGAGCTCGGCCGCCGGGCCGGGCCCACGAGTGTTGAAGGCGATCAGCCCGAGATGACCCCACGCGTCGATGCACCTGTTGTCGATGGCGAGCGCGTCCTCGAGGATGCGGATGGCATCGCGGTGAAAGCCGGCGTGATGCAGATCGG
>JANMVX010000098.1:0-8248 GCA_031393505.1 Hyphomicrobiaceae bacterium
GGAAAAGTCTACAAAGTCGCCATCACCGGCGTCATGCGAAAGCTGGTTGTGCTGGCAAATACGCTTCTGACGGCAGATCGTTTGTGGCAACCGGAGGCCCCGAAAATGGCTTGACGGGAAACACAGATTCTCACCTGTCGCTATGTCCTCGGCTTCGCCTCGGGCGACATCCTCTCCCCCGAAGACGGGGGAGAGGAGAAGGAAGTGCCGCGCCTCACACCTTGAACCGATACTCCGTCACCTGATGATAGGTCTCCCCCGGCCGCAACACGACCTTCGGAAATTCCGGCTTGTTCACTCCATCGGGGAACCGCTGCGGCTCCAGGCAGCAGCCTGCGTGCTTGGCGCCGCGCCGCCCGCGAAATCCATCCGCATCCGGTAGATACTGCCCGTCGTAAAACTGCACGCCGGGTTCGGTGGACCACACCTCCAGGGCAAGGTCGCCCGACGCAGAGTCCAAGCGCGCCATGAAACGCGGGTCCTTTGCGGGCGTCATCGCCACCACGTAGTTGTGGTCGAAGCCGTTGGGTGTGCGCGCGCGCTGCTCGCCGATGCGCGCAGGTTTGCGGAAGTCGTAGCCGGCGCCCTCGACGGGAAGGATCTCGCCGGTCGGAATCAGCCGCGCATCGACCGGCGTGTAGCGATCAGCGGCAATCGTCAGCGTATGGTCGAGGATGGTCTCGCTGCCCGCGAGATTAAAGTAGCTGTGCGTGGCGAGGTTCACCAAAGTCGGCGCGTCGGTCGTGGCAGACAGGTCAATCGTCAGCTTACCGCCCGCGTCGATGGTGTAGACGCAGCGCGCGCGGACTGTCCCCGGGTAGCCCTCCTCGCCGTCCACAGAGAGGATCGATAAGGTGACGCTGGCGTCGGAAACGTCATCCACGGTCCAGACCCTCCGTCCAAACCCCATCATGCCGCCATGCAGATGCGTCACGTCCCGCTCGTTCAGCGGCAGCTGATAGGCCTTGCCATCGAGTTGGAACCTGCCACCGGCGATCCGGTTCGCGCAGCGCCCCGCCACGGCGCCCATGTGCCGGCCCTGCTCGACGTAGTCCGCAAGGTTGGCCAGGCCCAGCACGACCGAGCGGGACTGGCCTTTGACGGGCACCGTCAGGTCGGCGATGGAGGCGCCGAGCGCCAGGATCTTGGCCTGATAGCCGCCGGCCGAGATGGTGATGAGGTCGACGGTAGTCCCGTCGGCGGCGGTGAACGCAAGTTGGCGCATGGCGGGCTCACTGATGGAGGGAAGGCTTCGTGGGCGCAGACTTGCGCCGATGGCGCCATTTCTGGCAGGCTGATGGAAGGGTCAAGCAAATAACGGCGATTTGCGGCTCTGCCGAGTTGGGTTGAACCTGATGTCACGCAGGAGTATCTTGCCGAGTTCCAACTCAAGGCGAGGCGCCATGGCAGACCATCCACGTATTATTATCGATCCCAACATCCTGGTCGGCAAGCCAGTGATCAAGGGGACGCGCTTGTCGGTCGAGTTCATCATTGGTTTGCTTGCTGCCGAATGGACTGAGCAAGACATCATCGAGAGCTATCCAGGGGTGGTGCGCGAGGACATCGTTGCGTGCCTTGCCTATGCCCGAGATATGCTCATGTCCGAAAGGATCTACATTCCTACGGGCAATCATGCTGCTGCTGGCCGATGAAAATTTTCCCGGCCCGGCAGTCACGACCCTGAGGGCCGCAGGGCACGACTTGGCGTGGATACGAACAATTGATCCAAGTGCGGACGATCCAATAGTACTTGCACGTGCTATCCGAGAAATGCGGATCTTGCTCACGTTCGATAAGGACTTTGGTGAGTTGGCTTGGCACCACGGTCTGCCTGCTTACTGTGGTGTGGTGCTGTTCCGTGTTCCGATGCCGAAACGAGCAGAGTCTGGTGCTAGGATTGCATCTCTCTTTGCTCAACGAAGCGACTGGGCCGGCTATTTTTCTGTGATTGAACCGGCTCGGGTGCGTCGGCGGATACTTCTCTAATCTGAAGCCTCCGCCCAAGATCCGCGCCCTAAAACCCCAGCCGCTCCACGCGTGTCACATGCGGCAGCGCCTTGATCGCCGCGATAGCCTTTTCCGACACCGGCTGGTCCAGCTCCCAGAAGGCGATCGCGCGCCCACCCGGCTTGTCGCGGCCCAAGCTAAAGCTCGCGATGTTCACATTCTCCGCGCCCATGATGTTGCCGAGGGCGCCGATGTAGCCGGGCTTGTCGCCATTGTGCGTGTACAGCATGTTGGCTCCGAATTCGGCTTCCAGGTTGATGCCGTCGAGCTGAATCAGGCGCGGGCGGCCGTCCGAGAACACGGTGCCAGCGACCGAGCGTTCGCCCTCGCCATCGCGCACGCGCACCGTCATATAGGTTCCGTAAGCGCCTTTTTGGCCGCGCGTGGCTTCGTTGATGGTGATGCCGCGCTCCTTGGCGATGGCCGGGGCCGAGACCATGTTGGCGCCTTCCAGCAGATACGCGAGTACGCCGGAAACCGCCGCTGACGTGAGCGCCTTGGTGTTCATGCTGGCGATCTCGCCGGTGTATTCGATACTGATTTCTTTCAAGCTCGAATGCGTGACTTGTCCGCAGAACGAGCCGAGCAGTCCGGCGAGCTTGATGAAGGGTTTTAGACGCGGGGCTTCCTCGGCCGAGATGGACGGGAAGTTGAGCGCGTTGGTGATCGCCCCCGTGGTCAGATAGTCCGACATCTGCTCGGCCACCTGCACGGCGACGTTTTCCTGAGCTTCCACGGTGGAGGCGCCCAGATGAGGCGTGCACACCACATTTTCGTAACCGAACAGCGGATGCGCCTTGGCCGGCTCTTCGACGAAGACGTCCAGCGCCGCGCCGGCGATGTGTCCGCTATCCAGTCCCGCCTTCAGCGCCACTTCGTCCACCAGTCCGCCGCGGGCGCAATTGATGATGCGTACGCCCTTTTTCATCTTGGCGATGGCGGCCGCGTCCACGATGTTGCGCGTCTTGTCGATCAACGGCGTATGCAGAGTGATAACATCGGCGTTGCGGAACAGCTCGTCCAGTTCGACTTTCTTGACGCCCAGTTTTTGCGCGCGCTCCTCGGTGAGGAACGGATCGAAGGCGATGACGCGCATCTTCAGGCCGACGCCGCGGTCGGCCACGATCGAGCCGATGTTGCCGCAACCGATCACACCCAGCACCTTGCCGGTGATCTCGGTGCCGAGAAAACGGTTCTTCTCCCACTTGCCGGCATGGGTCGAGCGATCGGCGACAGGGATCTGGCGGGCCAGCGCCAACATCAATGTGATGGCGTGTTCGGCGGTGGTGATCGAATTGCCGAACGGCGTGTTCATCACAATGACGCCCTTGGCCGTCGCCGCCTTGATGTCGATGTTGTCGACGCCGATGCCCGCGCGGCCGATCACTTTGAGCTTGGTCGCGGCGGCGATCAGCTTATCGGTCGCCTTGGTGGCGGAGCGGACGGCCAGGCCCTCGTAGTTGGGGATGATGGCGAGCAGCTCTTCTTTGCTGAGGCCGGGTTTCACATCGGCGTCAACGCCGCGCTCCTTGAAGACGGCGACGGCTTGTGCGGAAAGTTCGTCGGCGATGAGGACTTTGGGGGCGGGCATGGGGGAACCTCGTGTGTGGTGAGAGTGTAGGTTGGGTCAAGCGTTTCAGCGCGACCCAACATGGCTGGCACCGGCCGTGGAATGTTGGGTCGCGCAAAGCTTGACCCAACCTACAAGTCAACCTCGCGCCGTCGCATACGCCCAATCCAGCCATGGCGTCAGCGCCTGCACATCGGCCGTCTCCACCGTCGAGCCGCACCAGATACGCAGGCCCGGGGGGGCGTCGCGATAGTGGTTGGCGTCCATGGCGACCTTCTCGGCTTCGAGCAGCCCACTGATCTTTTTCGCCAGCGCGGCCTGCGCTTCATCGGGCAGCGCGTGCACGGCCGGGTCCTTGAACCGCAGGCATACGGAGGTGTTGGATGCGGTCGATGGTTTTGCCGATAAGTCCACCGCCCAATCAGATTTACTCATCCAGGCTCGCAGTGCCGCAGCATTGCGGTCGGCGCGGGCGATCAGCCCATCGAGCCCGCCGCTCTTGCTCGCCCACTCCAGCGCATCGAGATAATCTTCCACGCACAGCATCGATGGGGTGTTGATGGTCTCGCCCTCAAAAATGCCTTCGATCAGCTTCCCACCCTTGGCCATGCGGAAGATCTTTGGCAGCGGCCAGGCCGGCGTGTAGGTCGCTAGCCGCTCGGCCGCGCGCGGGGAGAGGATGATGACGCCGTGCTGGCCTTCGCCGCCCACCGCCTTCTGCCAGGAGAAGGTGGTGACGTCGCACTTCGTCCAATCGATTTTTTGCGCGAAGGCGGCCGATGTGGCGTCGACGAACGTCAGCCCCTGACGGTCCGCAGCGATCCACTTGCCGTCCGGTACGCGCACGCCAGATGTAGTGCCGTTCCAGGTGAAAATCACATCGCGCGAAAAATCGACCGTCGTCAGGTCGGGCAGGTCGCCGTAGTCGGCCGTGTGCTCGTGCACGTCCTTGAGCTTCAGCTCCTTCAGCACGTCGGTCGCCCAGCCGGAGCCAAAGCTCTCCCACGACAGCACGTCGATGCCGCGCGCGCCCAGCATCGACCACAGGGCCGCCTCGAAGGCGCCGGTGTCGGAGGCAGGCATGATGCCGATGCGGTAATCCGCCGGAATACCCAGTATGGCCCGGGTCTTGTCGATGGCCAGCTTCAGCCGCGCCTTGCCCTCTTTGGAGCGATGCGAGCGGCCGATCAGCGCTTTGTCGAGGGCTTGGGGGGTCCACCCCGGCCGCTTGGCGCAGGGGCCGGAGGAAAAATTCGGGTTCGCCGGTTTGATTGCAGGTTTTGCGAGCGTGGTCATTGCTGCCACCCTTTCAGATGGTGAGCCCCTCGTTGGGGAGGGGTGGCCCGCCGCCGGGGATATGGCGGGTTGCCCGCGTCGTCAAGGGTTCATTCGCAGCCGGCCATCCGTCGGCCGGGTCAAGCTTTTCGCGCGACCCGACGGAAGAGACCTGCGCAGCGCATTATGCCGTCTTGCGCCCGC
Source organism: Hyphomicrobiaceae bacterium (assembly GCA_031393505.1). Lineage (GTDB taxonomy): Bacteria > Pseudomonadota > Alphaproteobacteria > Rhizobiales > Hyphomicrobiaceae > JANYHF01. The sequence goes on from JANMVX010000098.1 coordinate 5,060, forward strand.
GAGACAGTCCTATGGAGCGCTGGTGCGCGCTTGTCGCCGTCGAGTCGCGCCCAAGGGCTTGACGCAGGTGGGGCGGCCCTGCTGCTCAGTGTCACGAAAGTTCGACGAGGGGCTCGCCTGCGGAAAGAGCTGTCACAATTCTGGCCAAGGCAAGCGCAAAGCGGTCGAGAAGCACTTTGTTGCGCACGTTGCCGTAGCGCACCCAGACGATCTGTGGGCCGGAACCCCGTTGCAATTTCAATACGATGAAGTCTTCGTCCTGCGAGATGATTGCCGCGCCGGTCTGTTCGGCAAAGGCCCAGATCGCGGTAACCTTGGCGCCGCCATGAAGAGGTCGAGGACATGTTCGACGGTGAAACCGGCAGCGGCAATGAGGGTTTTCAGAGCCGCCGGCAGTTGCGTGTCGATCAGAAATCGCCCGCGCGAATAATCGGCTGTTCGTTCGAGCGCGCCGCATAGGCGAGCACGGCCGTGATGTCGTCGTCCTCAAGGAACGGGTAGTCGGCGAGGATTTCGTCCCGGCGCGCGCCGGCGGCTAGGAGTTCGAGCACGTCCTTGACCCGCTACCGGTTGCCCCGAATGCACGGCCGGCCACCGCAGACGTCGGGATCGACGGTAATTCGTGAGGTTGATTGGGTCGTCGCAGGCGCTCCTGATCGTACGCGATGACAATCAGATGGACGCGAAATGTGAAGTCTGAGCGCTGTCATCGCAACTCATCAGGTCCGACCAGGTTCAAAGCCAGTTCTCGATGCGCAGGCCGCGGACTTTGCTGAAGTTTCCGGTGTTGCGTGTCAGAAGGGTCGCGTTCTGGGTCAGGACGATGCTGGCGATCTTGAGGTCCATGGTCCCTAGACGGAGCTTTTGGCGCCGCAGCCCGACGAAGGTGTCGGCAGCGGCGGAATTCCAAGGCAGCACGATCCATTCTTCAACGAACTCGAGACGGCTTTGCAGCCGTGTGTAGCCTTCGATCTGTCGGTGAGGATCCGATTGTCGGCTCTTGATCAGGGCAAGCCAACCGCGGAGCTGTTCTTCGATAGAAACGATTGTGGTCGCAACCTCGTGGTTTGCCGCAAACGCCCCCGGAGCAACGCGCCCACGCCAGAGGCGCGGTCGAATTCGGTGCTATGGTCAGTATCAAGTATCACCACGGGCGCCGCGCTTTGCTCGAGCCCTATCGGCTTCGCGGTACTTGCGGCCAAGTTCGACCATTTCGTCAAAGACCGGATCGTTGGCGTGCATGCCGAAGGTCTTGCGCCAGTCCTTCTTGCGCGCCGGCGGCGAGGTGAGTTCCTGCATCTGGCGCTCCAGGGCTTCGACGCGTTCTTTCAGGGTTGGAGGCATGGCGTGGTCCGGGTTGGGACTGGGGCGGGGCCGTTATGGCACAAATGGCAGCCGGTGGCGATGGGGTCATCGACGTCGGTCAGGCCGCCGCGCCAGCCGCGCTGGCTGGGCGCCGGGGTCTGACGCCTTGTCGCTTTGCCGGTGCTGACACATCCAACAGCGCCGATAGGCGACAAGGGGTCAGACCCCATTCTATCGTGCCGCACTGTACGCGCCGGCGTGAGCGGTGGCGGTCGCGCCAATGGGGTCAGACCCCTTGTCGCCGCGAGGCCGTCCACACCCTTGGCCGCGCGCCACGCGACAAGGCGTCAGACCCCGGAGCGTCCCTCACCCGCCGAGCTTGGCCAGCTCCGCCTCGGCCGCCCGTAGGTCGGGTCAAGCTTTTCGCGCGACCCGACGGAAAGGACGTGCGCAGCGCACTATGTCTTTGTGCGTCGTGAGACAGGCATGTGGAGCGCTGGCGCGCGCTTTTCTCTGTCGGGTCGCGCCAAAGTGCTTGACGCCGACCTACGGGGTCGGCCGAGGTCGACCATGTTCTTCAGGCCGCATCACTTGCTGAGCTTGGCCAACTCCGCCTCGGCTTCCGCCGGCCACTCCTTGTCAGCAGGCGCCAATCGGCCGGTGGATTGCAATTCTCTCAATATTCGAACGATTTCAAGGTATTGGCTGCGTGGATCGTCGCCTGCGTTGGCGAGTTTCTCGTGCGACACCAACAGATCGCGCTGCCACTCGGCATTGCCGGGATCGGACTTGGCGAGGCGGTCTCTGATGGTGAGGCTGTCGCGGTAGGACGCCAGCGCGCCCGGTCCGTCGCCCTGCGCCACCAGCACGTCGCCGACCTTCTCGTACGACACCGACAGATCGCGCTGCCAGCCGGCATTGCCGGGGTCGGACTTGGCGAGGCGGTCGGCGATGGCGAGGCCGTCGCGGTAGGTCTTCTGCGCCTCGGGCAGGTTGCCTTGCGCCACCAGCACGTTGCCGAGATCGTTCAGCGCCACGCTCCACTCGCGGTCCGTGCCGGCCGCGCGCCCGGCGGCTTCGGCGGCGGCGCGGGCGCCCGACGTGTCGCCGGCTGTGCGGCGCAGGCGGGAAAGTTCGATGCAGGTCCAGAAGTCGGCGGGTTGCAGGGCGAAGGCGGCCTCGTAGGCGGCGCGGGCCTTGGCGGTGTCGAACTCGCGCACCAGCGCGCCAAGGCGGCGGTATTTTTCGGCGGCGTTGGCGACGTCGGCGCGGGCGTCGCGTTCCAGGGTGGCGACGGCGGCGGGGATGTCGCCGGCCGCGATGGCCCGGGCGGCCGATTGCGCCGCGGGCGCCGGGTCGGCGACGATGTCGGCGACGGCGGCGTCGCGGCGCTCGCGCTCGGCGGGGTCGGGCGGGGCGGCGCCGGCTGGCCGCTGGGCGTCGAGCGCCGCCAGGACCTGGGCGAGCTTGGCGTTGGTGTCCTCGGCCATCCGCCGGGTTTCGGCTGCATCCGACTTGGTGGCTTCGGCGGCCTCGCGGGTTTCGCGGAGGTCCTCGTCGCGCTTGGCCTGGGCGGCTGCTTCGCGCGCCTTGGCCTTTCTGGCTTTCTCCCGCTTGATCGCGCCGCCAATGGTCCAGTCCCAGAAGCTGATCAGCGCGCCGATGCCGCCGGCGAGACCGGCCAGCACGCCGAACACGACCAGCACTTTCCCCCACAGGGGCCACGTCGTCGACAGGTTGATGAACCAGTCGATCCAGCCGCTCAGCCAGTCCGCCATACCCGCCCCCCGATACTCCGTCCCGACCGTAGCGTGGTCTGGCGCTGGGGACAACGCGGATCAAAGAAGGTCCGGTGTCAGGACCTTATTGCGCTTGCCCCAATCG
>JANMVX010000099.1:0-6502 GCA_031393505.1 Hyphomicrobiaceae bacterium
GTTTCGCTCTGTCGCTTGGCTGCCACCGGATCGATGCCCCGATACGCATTGGCCCGGTACTCGGCCGCTGCGATCCGTGCCTGCTGCAGCGAAACCTTGGTCACGGACCCAAGACCGAAATCGCGTCGTTTGCCGTTGACCGTCAACCGCATGGCCCAGCGCTTGCGGCCGGCTGGATCGACCTCAAGATAGAGGCCGCCGCCGTCAGCATGCCAGCCGGGCGCTACGATCGTGCGCACGCTCGCGCCTGACAGCCGATGCAAACCCTGCGGATGACCCATCTGCGGCATGAGCGGCAACCCAACGAACCAGCTTTTTCCCCCACGATTTCCCCCACAGACTAGAGGTGTTGGGGGGTGCCGTCAAGCGCCGGCAAGTTCCGTCAGCGGTTGTGATTTCAGTCATTTTATTGTTTGAAATCAATGGCTTCTTTGCTGAAATGTTCGGCAAGGCTCCGCCGTGTTCCGACGCGTGAAACAGCGATCTGGCGGAGAGAGGGTCCGCTAATTCTTATTGAAATATTTGATAAATATATGAATTGTTAATTTTGGTCCACACACAGGTCCACCCAAGACTCAACGAACAGGGCCGAAATGATGCGGACAGCATCTCGACCTGGAGAAATGAAGCCGAACTGCCTCCCAAAGGGGTTCCGCTGGGACTTTTCCGGCCATCGAGGGCGCGGGCAAAGGCCTCTTGCAGCAGATCGGTCGGCTCGATGCGGCGGCAAAAGGCGTAGCGCGCCGCAACCTTTCGCAAGCGCGTCCACGCAGCCGGTGACAGCGAACGGGATCGCGGCGGCGATCTCGTCCATGCTGCGGCTGGCTTCCATCGGACCAGGCTTCGGCTGTCGAGGGCGCAATAATGAGAATCATCCTTGCAAATTTACCGCAACGCGGGCAATTTGCATGGATGATTGAACGACGCCTCCTTCCCGCCTTGCGCCAAGCCCTTACGCGCCAAGCCGCCGTCGTGCTGCTTGGCCCTCGGCAGGTCGGAAAGACGACTCTGGCGCGGATTATCGCCAAGGCGACGGATGCGCTCTACCTTGATCTTGAATCGGCAGCTGATCGCGGCAGGCTGGTTGATCCCGCCCTGTATCTGGCCGAGCACGCCGACAAAATGGTTGTCCTCGACGAAATCCAGCGCCTGCCGCAGCTTTTCGAGACGCTGCGCGGGCTGATAGACGAAGGCCGGCGCGGTGGCCGGGCCGTGGGGCGCTTTCTGCTGCTGGGCTCGGCGTCCCTCGACCTGTTGCGCCAGTCCTCCGAAAGCCTCGCCGGCCGCGTGCGCTTGCTCGAATTGACCCCATTTGATGTGCTTGAAGTGGATTCCGACCAGGCGACGCTCGACCGGCTATGGCTGCGCGGCGGTTTTCCGGGAAGCTTCCTTGCCGCCGACGAGGACGAGAGCTTCGCCTGGCGGCAGGATTTCATCCGCAGCTATCTCGAGCGCGAGATCCCGCAACTAGGCCCGCGCATTCCGGCTGAAACGTTGCGGCGCTTCTGGACCATGCTGGCGCATGTGCAGGGCGGCCTGGTCAATGCCTCGCGGCTGGGCCTGGGCCTGGGAGTGAAAGGCCAGACCGTGAGCCGCTATGCCGATCTGCTGGTCGATCTCTTGCTGGTGCGGCGCCTGCAGCCCTTTCACAGCAATGTCGGCAAACGCCTGGTCAAGGCGCCGAAGCTCTACATTCGCGACAGCGGCATCGTGCATGCCCTGCTCGGGCTGACCGATCGCGAAGCGCTGCTGGGCCATCCGGTGGTCGGGCCAAGCTGGGAGGGGTTCGTGATCGAGACGCTGATCGGGGTGGCGCCGGCCGGAACCGTACCCGGCTTCTACCGCACGGCGGCCGGCGCGGAGATCGATCTGGTGCTCGAACTGCCTGGCGGCAAGCTCTGGGCCATCGAGATCAAGCGCGGGCTGGCGCCAAAACTGGAAAAGGGCTTTCACCAGGCGCGCGCCGATCTCGACCCGGCCGCGAGCTTCGTCGTCTACTCAGGATCAGAGCGCTTCCCTTTGGGCTCTGGGATCGAGGCCATCGGGCTGAGGGCGCTCGCCGCAGAGCTGCTGCGTTTCGGCCAGAAAAGCCCGGCGGCTGCATAGCCCCCGATCATGCGAATGGGGAATGCGATCAGGGCAGTCCCACCTCGGACATTTGCCGTGGCCTGTCACGCTCGTTCGCGCGTGAACATGCGAGGCAATTATTTCACAGCACTGTGCTTTGGCCGGGCGGAGGCGCAAAGAAAGCGCCATCGGAATTATCGCTTTCGATCAGGCGCGAGCAAATCAGCCGGCGCCACCTTCAAGGCTTGTGCCAGTTCAAACAGCGACACCACGGTCGGATTGCGGGCACCGCGTTCTAGACCGCTGATGTACTGCTGGCTGTGTCCGGCTTTCTCGGCAAGCTGCTCTTGAGTCAGGCCGCATGCGAGCCTGAACTTCTGCACATTCCGCCCGACCAGTTTCCGCATGTCCATGCGGACTGGCTTGACGGATATCGTCGAGTCAATTTATCCACTATAGTATGTAAATGACTGCCGAGTGGAAATGATACAACCCCCGGGGTGCCACCCGATATCACCTAGCAGAGCACGACTATGACTCTTCCAATGCCGACCGAGAGTACGGTGGTGACCGCTTATGATCGCGCCCATTTTGCCACCTACGCCAGCCTGCTCGACGCCGTCGCGGCCGGGGTGGACTGGCGCCAGGTAACAGCCACGCTGTTCGGCGTCGATGCCGCGATGGACGAACCGGCCGCCAAGCTGGTGTTCGACGCTAACCTGGCGCGCGCCCGCTGGATGACGACCGACGGCTATCGTTTGCTTGCGGGGTTGCGGCGCTAGCAGCGGCCCGCGCGCTGGCGCCATTAACACTGCAAGCCAATTGTCCGTGTACTCAGACAGGACCTCTGAAAAGCTGTGGGTACGGGAGCTGTCGCTGTGATCGTTGTGCAAGCCGAATTGGCCGGAGACGTCGTCGCACAACACTGATCCGGCGCCAGCGGACAAATATGCCGAACACGCGCCCTGCGAATGCCTGGCTGCCAAGACACTCAAACACCCTTGGCCCCAATTGCGTCCAAATCCATCTCTTGCGCCGATCTGGCCACCTCCCGACGGCGGCTACGATTATTTCCTTGAGCTGAATGACTCGGAGGTGGCGTGGGAATTCCTGCGACGCAATCTGAACTATCAGCAAACAGTCAGTGAGCACCAGGAGGCGCTCTCCCGCCCGCGTGCCATGGCCTCCGGTCAGCACGTTTGGTTCGACGGCCAGCGCACAATGGCGGCCAATCGCTGGGGCCTCTCGCGCTTTGTCGATCCAGCGTCGCGCGCTCCCGAAGCCCCCATCGATTGGAAAGAGGACTTGGGCGCCGCCAAGATCGATGCAGTGGCGCGAGACCCACATCAAGGCGAGCGACCGGATGTGTCTCTCGCCGAACTGCAGTGTGTCCGTCATATTGTCGTTTCCGCCGCTGGCGGAGAAACGCTGCTGATCAACACGTCAGACAAGGCCTTGTCACTGAGGCTGAGCGGCACGACCGCCCTGCGCGGTCCCGTTTGCCTCACGTTTCAGATTGCCGGCATGAACGCCTTGCCTGGCGCTGGCCGCGCTCTCCAGAGTTTGCCGGACCTGTTGACGGGCCGCCCCAGGAAACCCAATCGCTCCCGGCGCCGGATGCTCCTGCGAGAGGCCCTGATCGCACTCGACGGCAGAGCGGCGGGTGCCACCTACCAGGACGTCGCCGTGGTCATCGCCGGCGCCGAAGTGGCGCGAGCAGCGTGGAAGAATGCGGACCCTTTGCTGAAAGACCGCATGCGCCGCGCCCTGAAAGCGGGCATGCTGTTGCGCAATGGTCGATATCGCTTATTGATTGAGCAGAAGTAGGGCCGCACCGCGCCGGACGCGCGTTACTGTAGCGCCTTGTTTGAGCTTTCCAAGCAAGTCGCGACAGCGAAATCGATGGCCTCTCTCTTTCGGCCATCTTCCACCGTCGCTTGGGGTGGTTTTTTCCTGCTCGCAAGTACGCCACTCCCCAGCACACAGAATATCCTGCATCGTCTCGCGAGTTCCCATCGCGAGGCCAGCCGTCTATGTCCCGACCATCCCGTTCGCCGTTTCTCACCGTCGCCGAGGCCGCCGACTATCTGCGCTTGAAACCGCACACCCTCGACAACATGCGCTGGCGCGGCACCGGCCCCAAGTTCCGCAAACATGGCGGCCGCATCTTTTATCACCGCGATGATGTCAAACAGTGGTCCGAAACCAACCGGCGCAAGTTGTCTTCGGGTCTCAAGACATGACCAGATTCAGGACGCTGATTGCCGGCACTCTCGGGGTCGTGCTGATTGGCGCATCCACTGCTCTTGGCCAAACGTCACTGGTCTGGAACCTGTCCGCTAGCGTCCCAATCGGACTTTATGTGATCCATGCGGGCGCTCCAAGGCTCGATGACTATGTCCTGATCCGTCTGCCTGTGGTTGTGGCCGAACTCGCCAGCGAGCGCGGTTACTTGCCGGCCGGCATAGCTCTCTTGAAAAAGGTCAGTGCGGCCCAAAATGATCGCGTCTGTCGCATCGGGCAGCAAGTCGTCATCAATGGCATCGCGAGAGCGCGTGCAGCGGCGACGGATTTGAGTGGCCGGCCGATGCCCGTTTGGAGCGGCTGCCACCGTCTCAATGCCGGCGATGTTTTCCTGCTCGGTGGTGGTCCCGATAGCTTTGACAGCCGCTATTTCGGTCCGGTGTCGTCCCGCGACGTCGTCGGCCGGGCAACACCGCTCCGTGCCTGGATCATGAGATGACGAGCTGAAGAGTGACGACTGCCGTCAACAAGCAAGCGCTCGCCGACTGCAATTGACGCCACGTATCTATCTGAACAAGATAAACAATCGCCTCCGGCGGCGTCAATTCTCAAGTCGAGTCAATGCGACTCCTGACGTCAAGACCATCACATCTTTTCTGATCCCACAGCGTTTGGGCGGGTCACAGCCAACGACCAAGTGTCGTTCGCTGTGCCGGGCTCTATCGCTCCGGCGAAGTGGCCTGCGCGACCGAGCCGCCGGTGAAGAACCGCCGTCTCGGCCCATGCGGGTTACGATCCCTCCCGCGGAGACCGTTGTGAGCGCATGATGTCCCGCGCTGGCGAAGCGGGCGGAGGTCATTGTCAATCAGAAGTGGCGGGCCCAATCGGCGTCGAAGCCAAAGGGTCCTGTTACCGCCGTACGTCCGACTTGAATTGTTTATGCCCCTCGTTCGGAGCACCTTGCCGGCGGCATCTCCATCCTGCGGCTGCTGGTGCGGTCGCTCGCCGCCACTCTCGATGCCTTCCGAGAGGATGCGAATGCGTGGCTCACGAGTCGGGCGCCGTGATCCGGGTCTGATCGGCGGCACGAGACCGAAGCGGACCTCACCTGCTACTGCTATCGATCACGCAGGCTTGGCCGGGTTGCGCGCCATGGAACTCCATCTGTCGTCTGCGAGGGACACCCCGCCTTGTGATGCGCGAAGATGCGGCAAGCGGCGCCTTCGAGACAACCCGGCGAAGAGCCGGGTCCTCCACTGCGTTGCGGCCCTTCGGGTGTCTCAGTCGCCGCCCGCCGCTTTTAGAGCGCACCGGCGGGGATGGTCCTTCGCCGGAACATCTGAAGGAGTTCATCCATGGCTACCATCGGTTCCGTCACCAAGCGCGTCGACGGCCGCTACGAAGGCGAGATCAAGACCCTTTCGGTCCGCGCCAGCATCGCCATCGTTCCGGTCACGGAGAAGGCCTCGCCGAGCCAGCCAGACTATCGCGTCCTCTCGGAAGGAATCGAGATCGGCGCCGGCTGGATCCGCACCGGCCAGATCTCCGGCAAGGAGTATGTCGCCCTCTCGATCGCGGCTCCGGAACTCGGGACCAAGACGCTCTATGCCAATCTCGGCAGGGCCGCAGGCCAGACCGACCCCGACGTCTTTGCCTTGATCTGGAACCCGCAGGACTGACGTCAACCGCCCTCGCGCCGCTTCGGTGGTGCGGGGGTACTTCGATGCTCTGCATATCATTCCGCTACCGCCCCATATCGCCGAAGCCGTCACGCCTGTCGGATCTGCCCCGTTCAGTCTGACGCAGTGGGCCGGCTCGGTTGGCGCCGGTTTGCCGTCGATGTCTTTTTAACACAGGGTCTGTGGCAGCCCAGTTCGATAGGGTTTCAGGCCAGCCGCAAGCTCGATGGATTTCCAGCCTCGGTCATCGTCTCAGCACCCGTCTCCAATACCCAACTGTTGTTGGCACGAGAAGCCCTCCAAGGCTGGCTCGGGCAACAAGATTCGACATCATCTCACCTATATGATCCGTCAGCGGACAAAGGAGGTCGCGGGATGTTTCAAGGCAGTATTTTGGACAACAGGATAAAAGAGCGCCGCCTGCTTGGCGTCATAGCCCGCAAAGACGGGCTGATCGAGGACGTCCCAGAAATGGTCGTGACGTCATCGCTCCAGATTGTTGAATGAATTCA
>JANMVX010000213.1:0-5709 GCA_031393505.1 Hyphomicrobiaceae bacterium
GGACGCCGCCGGCAGAGCGACCGCGATCCCAAGACGCTTGATCCGCCGCAAGCGCCCTCGCGGCCCGATTGGCTGGCGCGCCACCGCGAGATCATCCGGCTGGTAGCGGCCATTCTGCTGATCGCCGCGCTGGCGACGCTCACCCTTGGATCCATCGACGCCACCAATCTCGGCGCCGCCCATGTTGCGCCGACGGCGTCGTTTCTGCTGCCTGCGGTGTTAGGCGGTTTGGCACTTTTGCTGTTCGTCATCACCGCCTTTGGTCCGCCCGCCACGGCGCAGCGCAGCGAAGCCGGACCCTTCCGGCCTCCGACGCCAATCGAGATGGGAGGCTCTGCGGCGCCAGCCCAAGCGTCATCCGAAAGTCAGCAACCCGCCCCATCCCTGCGCGACCAGGCCGCCGATGATGAGGCGCTGCGCAAGCTGGGCATCGATCCCGCGCACTTTGACGAGACCGAGCCGATCCGCGCTTTTCCCGCGCAAGGCGAAGACGCCGATCCCTCGGCGTTCGAGAGCAACGAACCGCAAATGCTGGTGCCGGTCGGCATCGCGCCGCAAGCCGCCGCCAAAAGCAGCGTACGCGGAGCGCCCGCGGGCGGCCTGGAGCCGTTCAACGTCGCGGCTGGCGATGCGCGCTTCGCCATCATCGGCATGTTCGGGGGCGACAACAATCTGTCGAACCAGGTCGCCTTCAACTTCAACCAGATGGTGACCGCCAACCGCGCCGGCGGCGTCACAGCCGTCCTCGGGCTAATTGATCTGCTGGACGCGCCCGCCAGCATTGTCGAGATCACGCCCAGCGGCGAGCAACGCGTGATCGCGCAAATGGGCGAGATCGATACCGGCGACCCCGAGACCTTGGCGAAATTCTTGTCGCGGGCGCTGATCAGCTATCCGAACGCCAAAAAGGCCATCGGCTTCTGGGACCATGGCAGCGGCGTGTTCAAAGAGCAGGACGCCAAGGAGCAGATCCTGACCCGTTCGACGCGGGGCGCCGGAGCTGGCCGCGCGCCGGCGCGGCGGCTGCTCATTCCCGCCGCCGAGCGCGCCGCCATGATGGCCGCCCGCGACAAGCGCGCCATGCTGCACGACAATTCCGGCGGTGTGCTGACCAATCTGGAGGCCGGCCACATGCTGGAGGCGGCTTTTTCGCGCGCCGGACAATCCGGCCCGGTGGATCTCATTTATTCCGATACCTGTCTCAACGGCATGATCGAGGTGCTGGAGGAGTTGGGGCACTACGGAGCAACCATCGCCGCCTCGGCCGAAACCGAGCCCAGCAACGGCTGGAATTATGAGGGCTGGCTGAGGCGCATGGCGCGCCAGACGCCGCAGACGCCCGAGGACTGGGGGCGTCATGCCGTCGACGCCTTCGCCGACGGTTATCGCGAGCGCCCCGACCAGTTCCCCTGTACGCTGGCCGCCTTCCACTCCGACAATCTGATCACGGAGCGGTTTGCCGATCTGGTGCAGGTCGCCGCGCGCAGCGATCTGGCCGCCTGGTCGCTGCTCTCGATCGCCCGTGGCCGGTCGCAAAACTATGACACGCGCGACAGTTTCGACATCATCAGCTTCGCGCGCCAGCTGACGGCGATCGGCGCGCAGGCCATGCCGGAGCTCGGGCGCTGCGCCCAAGCCCTCGACCAGGCCGCGCGCGAAGCCCGCATCAGCCACGTCTGGATGGGCAATGACGTGCGCGGCGCCGAAGGCCTGGCGTTCTGGTTCCCCGGCTCGGCCGGCAGCTACGAAGCCGACGTCGGCACCTACCGCCGCCTGCGCTTCGCCAAAGCGACGGGGTGGGCGGAGTATCTCGGACGGATGTATACGGGCGCGGTGTGATGCGTCCTCCTAATGTTTTGACTCGCGCTCAGTTAAGTAGGGGCGATCCGTGGATCGCCCTCTCACAGTGAGTGCGCTGCACGCGGGCGACCCACGGGTCGCCCCTACGCGGTGAACTCTGCCCAAGACCGCACCAACGAGAGGTCAGCACATGAGTTGGACGGCGCGGTCGGTGAGGGGCGGCAATGTGGGTGGACCTTCTCACCACCGTGCGGAGCAAGCGGCGGCCCCTCACCTGTCGCCGTTTTCCTCGGCTTCGCCTCGGAGCGACATCCTCTCCCCCAAAGATGGGGGAGAGGAGAAAGACGGAGCCCTCCTCACCCCCTTTTTCCGGGGGAGAGGAGACCGCGTCTCGCAGCCGCATTTTTGCGGCAAGAGCCACGCGGTCGGTGAGGGGCAGCGACTGGCTCCGAGCCTCTTGCCACGTGCACGGAGCAAGCGGCTGCCCCTCACCCGGCGCTTGCGCGCCACCCTCTCCCCCGCAAAGAGGCGGGGGAGAGGGAAGACGATTCGCGCCAACACAGATCAGTTCCTGCTGGCCTGTGCGGATTTGCTCCGTGAGCGCTTCTTTAGCGCCGCATCCGGCTCGGGCTTTTCCGCCGCGACCACCACGGGCGTGGTTGGCGGCGTCACATCCACCAGCTTTGGCGTCGGCAGCGGAGCGAGCCCGCGTGGTTCGCGGAACTCGCCGAGGCGCGCGGCCTGCTCTTGCGGCGACAACACTGGGCGCGGCAGCATGGCCACCGTCGTCTTGGGCGCGCTGCCCCAGCTGGCCGCAACACTCTCGCCAGCGGCGCAGCTGCGCGGCAGGGCCGGCAGGCCGGCCGCGTAAACGCGGTTGCCCACTGGAAGCACCGGCGACACCTGCTTTGGCGAGGCCTCGGCAACCCGGTGCACCGCGCTGATATCGACAAAGGTCGTGATGTAGCCCGCCGCCGTGAGGCGCATTTTTTGCGCGCCCGGCTCCTTGGTCAGCTCCAGCAGCGCCAGCTCGCCAATGCGCTGCTCGGGTTTGCGCTGGTTCGAGATGAAATTGCCGGTGGAGTAAATCACCAGCCCCTCGCGCCCATCGGCTGATGTCACCTTCTCCCATGGACCCACCACATGAGGATGCGTGCCCACCACGGCCGTCGCCCCCGCCTCGATGGCGTCCTTGGCGAGCGTGCGCTGACGCTTTTCCGGGGTGACAGACCCCTCCTGGCCCCAATGCGGCGTCAGGATCACGGCGTCGATCTCGGGCGAGGCGGTGAGCCGCCTGATTTCGCCCAGCACCTTTTCGCGCTCGGAAAAGCAGTTCAGAACTTGACCTTTACGGTCATCAAAACCGTTCAGCGAAAACGTGCAGGCCAGCCAGGCGACGTTGAAGCCTTTTACCCGCGTCACGATGCTGTAGGGCTGATCGAGCGAGGCGCGATCATGCGTCCCCGAAAACGCCAGGCCGCGCTTCTGCATGTTGAACACGGTGCGGTCGACGCCGATCGCGCCCCGATCGAACGCATGGTTGTTGGCGGTCGAAACAACGTCAAAGCCGCTGGCGATGAGATCGTCGATCACCGAGGGGTGATAGTTATAGCTCAGCGTCAGCACCGGCGCGCTGTAGACCTTGTTGTTCCATTCGCGCCCGGGGTCCTTGACGATATCGAGCCCGGAGGTGACGCCATCGGCCGCCGCGCCCTCGAAGTTGGCGTAGGTCAAGTCGGCGTTCGCCAGCACGCTGGCCAGCGGCTTCCAGAAATCGCGATAGTTGCCCGCCGGGGTCAGCGCCTGCTGCTCCAGTTGCTTGTGGAACAGAAGATCGCCCACCGCCACGATGGTCAGACGGTCACCCTTGGCGCAGGGCCGGACGAAATCGATGCTTTTGCCGGCGGCGGCGACCGGCGACGGGCCGTCGTCCAGCGGCGCGGTCCGGACGTGCGATTTGCGGGCGGCGGCGGGCGAGGTGGCAACCATAAGTGCGCCCAGGGCCAGCACTGCCGAACGGACGAGCATCTGCAACCTCATCAAGGAAATCCGGCGCGCAGCCTAAGCGATTGAGTCTCCAGCTCCAAGCCGCCAAGCGCCGCGCCTCGCCGGGTTGGCGGTATGGTGTGTCCTGGCGGCCGCATGCGGAGGGTGGATCATCGACGGAGAGGCGTAGGGGCGACCGGCGGGTCGCCCCTACGCCAATGGTGCCTGTGCCTTTCGGCAGCAGTCTGACTCGGAGAGTGCTAACTTGCTGATTCACAATTGATATTCAGATATTTTTCATCCGACTCATGTTAGCATCGGATAATAGGACGTTTGCGATGCATCGAAGCGGGGCCAAGCCATGCACGATCGCGATTTCGAGCGACAGTTGAAGGGGTTCTCGCTGACCACGGCCGAGATCACCTACGGCTTTCCGGATCATCCGTCGCTGCTGCAGACCTATCTCTGGCAGGATTACGACCTGCATCCCCTGTTTCCCAAGTTGCGCAAATTCCTCGACTTCTGGACGCACAATCTGGAGGGACCCCTGCGCGGCGTGCGGGTGGCGCATAAGGGGCTGATCAGCCCGTGCGAGCTGAAGTACCGCGACGGCAAGTTGGTGGTGAATTGACAAATGGGCCGGCGGCGTCGGGGCGAGACTTGTCTCGCCCTCCCTCAATGTAACGGCATTCTGCGGTTGTTGATGGAGGGCGAGACAAGTTTCGCCCCGACGCGGCAAACGCCGTTCACAAGCAATTCTGCAGATCGCCAATGATCCTGGCCAGATACACCAGCGATCCTTCGCGCATCCACAGCGCCAGCGCCGCCAGCACAAGCGCGACGAACCCCGCCCCGGCGGCATAGGCCAGCGCCCTCTCACCCGCCACTGATCAGCTCCTTGATCCTGGCCAGCGAGGCCTCGGTTTTTTCGCCTTGGCCGATGACGGTCTTGAGCTCGCCGCTGCGATCCATCAGGTAGATCGCCGAGGAATGGTCCACCTGATAGTCACCGTTCTTGGCCTCGCCCTTTTGCGCATAGACGCGGTAGGTCAGCAGCATCTGCTTGATCTCGGCCTCGCTGCCGGTGAGCCCGAGGATGCGCGGATCAAAAGCCTTCAGATAGTCGCCCATCACCGCCGGCGTGTCGCGGGCGGGATCGGTTGTTACGAACACCATGCGCAGTTTTTCGGCATCCGGCCCGAGCTTGGCGAGCAGGCCGCCCATGTCCTGCAAGGCGGTGGGGCAAACGTCCGGGCAATGGGTGAAACCGAAATACATTGCGTAGGGTTTGCCGGCCAGCACGGCCTCGGTCACGCGCTGGCCGGTGTGGTCGGTCAGCGCGAACGGCCCGCCTATCGTGTGCTCGGAGATCAGCGAACCGGGCGCGATTTCCGGCAGCAGGCGCGCCACCAGCACCACGGCCGCCAGCGTCATCAACACCAGCCACAAGATGCCCAGGCGCGGGCGCGGCACGGTCAGCGGCTTTGGCGGGTCAGGCGCGTCGGTCATCCCGTCTGCTTTCCAATTCGCTTCCTGGCAACCCAGCCAATGTCGCGGATGAGACATCGCCGCAAGGCGACGCCCCTCAAACTAAGCCGGTCGCCGCTGTCGCGCAATGACAGCCGTTTTGGGGGCCTGCCCGATGTACGCCATGCGCCGCTTCGCCGTCCGCCACGCGCGGCTTTTCGAAGCCTTCTACCAGACTTTTGAGCGCGCGATTGTGGCGCTGGATCCGCTGTTTGCGCGCATCGGCTATGCCCGCCTGGAGCGTCCGGTCGCCTTCACGGAGAAGGTGGTCAAGGGGCTGCTGTTCGACTGCAAGATGTGCGGCCAATGCGTGCTGTCGTCCACCGGCATGTCCTGCCCGATGAACTGCCCGAAAAACCTGCGCAACGGCCCCTGCGGCGGTGTGCGTCCCGGCGG
>JANMVX010000227.1:0-37807 GCA_031393505.1 Hyphomicrobiaceae bacterium
CGGATGATCGCGTCCTGTTGGATTTTGACGCGCGTTACCGCCGCCGCACAACCATGCGGTCCGAAGCGGGGCTGGAGTTTTTGCTCGATTTGGACCGTGCGCAGCGCTTGCGGCACGGCGATCTGCTGCTCCTGGAGGACGGCCGCCGCGTTCAGGTTGCCGCCGCGTCCGAAGACCTGGCCGAGATCCGCTCCGACGCCACCGGCGGCCTGACGCGGCTGGCCTGGCATCTCGGCAACCGGCATCTGCCGGTGATGCTGGCGCCCGATCATATCCGCATACGCCGCGATCATGTCATCGAGGACATGGTGCGCGGGCTGGGGGGGACGGTGGCCCACGTGGTCGCCGCCTTCGATCCCGAGCGCGGCGCCTATGCGGGCGGCCAGGTGCATGCGCACGAGGGTGACGATGGCGCGTGATCTGCCCGCCCCCGCGACCAGCGCCAGCCAGCAGCGCCGCCTGCTGCAGATCTGGCTGTCACCATCGTTCCCGGTTGGGGCGTATGCCTACAGCCATGGCCTGGAACGGGCGGTTGAGGCCGGGTTCGTCACCAGCCGCGCGACGTTGCGCGACTGGATCGGCGATCTGTTTGCTCACGGATCGATCCGCAATGACCTGATACTGCTCGCCGCCGTCTGGCGAGCCGTATGCGATGCGCAATGGGCCGAATTACGCGACATCGCCGAACTCGCCGCCGCTCTGCAACCGTCTGCCGAGCGCCGCCTGGAATCGCTCACCCAAGGCGGTTCATTTCTTCTCGCCATCGACGCGGCATGGCCGGTGCAGCGACAATGGGGTCAGACCCCTTTCGAGCTATGGGGCAAAAGTGCCGAAAGGAGTCTGACCCCATTGTCGCCAGCCCCTATGCCGCCGCGCGAGGTCGCCTATCCAGTCGCAGTTGCGTTTGCGGCCGCAGGGCACGGCATCGACCTCGACCCGTTGTTGGAAGCCTATGCCGTCGCTTTCGTCGGCAATCTCGCCTCGGCCGCCATCCGTTTGAGCGTGATCGGCCAGACGGACGCGCAGCGCTTGCAGGCTGAACTCACCTCCGTCATCGACACGGCCACCGCCCACGCCGCCGCCGCAACACTCGCCGATCTCGGCTCGTCCACTTTTTCGGCCGACCTCTGCTCGATGGAACACGAAACCCAATACACGAGGCTCTTTCGCTCATGACTCGATCGCAAAACGGCCCGCTTCGCGTCGGCATCGGCGGCCCGGTCGGCTCAGGAAAAACCACGCTCACGGAGCAGCTGTGCAAGGCGTTCCGTAACCGGATCGATCTTTGCGTTATCACCAACGACATCTACACCAAGGAGGACGCCGAGATTCTCATGCGGGCGCAGGCGCTGCCGCTGGAGCGTATCATGGGCGTTGAGACCGGCGGCTGTCCGCATACGGCCATTCGCGAGGACTGCTCCATCAATCTCGCGGCGATTGCAATCATGCGGCAGAAATTTCCCAAACTCGATTTGATCCTGATCGAATCCGGTGGCGATAATCTTGCCGCCACCTTCTCGCCGGAACTGGCCGATCTAACGATCTATGTCATCGACGTTGCCCAGGGCGAAAAGATCCCGCGCAAGGGCGGGCCGGGCATCACGCGCTCGGACCTGTTGGTCATCAACAAGATCGATCTGGCGCCGCATGTCGGGGCGAGCCTCGAGGTGATGGAGCGCGATGCCCGTCGCATGCGGGGTGAACGGCCGTTCGTGTTCACGAATATGCGGACGGGTGAGGGGCTGGCGACGGTGACGGGGTTTATCGAGAAGAGCGGTGGGCTTTTCTCCTCTCCCCCTTCGTAGGGGGAGAGGATGTCGCTCCGAGGCGAAGCCGAGGAAACAGCGACAGGTGGGGGGCAGCCACTTGCTCCGTACCGCGCTCAATTGAGTCCGTGCCGGTCGCACCAGTTGCGGAGCCAGCAGCTGCCCCTCACCGACCGCGTGGCTCTTGCGCTGAAACGCGCTGCGAGACGCGGTCTCCTCTCCCCCTAAGAAGGGGGAGAGGAGAGTCTGCCTTCTCCTCTCCCCCTTCTTAGGGGGAGAGGATGTCGCCCGAGGCGATAGCCGAGGAAACAGCGACAGGTGAGGGGCAGCCATTTGCTCCGTACCGCGCTCAATTGAGTCCGTGCTGGTCGCACCGGGAGTGGAGCCAGCAGCTGCCCCTCACCGACCGCGTGGCTCTCGCCGCAAAGAGGCGGCTGCGAGACGCGGTCTCCTCTCCCCCTGAAAAAGGGGGAGAGGAGAGAACCAGCCGCACCTCCGTGCACGCCCTACCCTCGCGTCAGCAGCAGATCCAGCATCGACACCAGACGGTCGAAATCGCGGCCGGAGAACGCTGCGGTCACGGGAAGCGCGGTGCAGGCGTTGCGCAGGTCGGCAATGCGGCCTTCCAACGGCATGCGTGCCAAGTCCTTTTCCGTTGTCACCAACGTCGCGCGATGCTGATCCGAGAGTTGCAGCAGCCGGTCCGCCTCGGCGACCGTATAGCGGTGATGATCCGGGAACGCCGTTTCGGACACGACATCGGCACTGAGGCCGCGCAGGGTCTCGAACAGTTTTGACGGCCGGCCGATGCCGGCGAAGGCGACCACGCGCTGGCCGCGCAATCCGGCCGCAACCGCCCTGTCGGGGGCATGTTCGGCGCGCAGCACTGGGCCGGTAAAAACGCGCAAAGCTTGCGGGAGGTCGGGCATCTGTTCGCCCGGCCCGCACAAGATCACCAGCGCATCGGTGCGCCGCAGCTGATCGGCAATCTCGGCGCGCAAGGGGCCGGCGGGCATCACCAGGCCATTGCCGATCATGCGCTGGGGATCGAGCACGGCCAACGACAGTTTTTTGGCGAGGCTCGGGTTTTGCAGCCCGTCATCCATGATGATGACGTCCAGCCCGAGCGTTTCCAGCGCCTTGGCGCCGGCCGCCCGGTCGCGCGACACCATGGTCGGAGCGAGCGCCGCCAACAACAGCGCCTCATCGCCAACGTGAACGGACGTATCGCCCGGCAGCGCCACCAGATGCGGGCCGCGCTCCGTGCCGCCAAAGCCGCGCGTGAGAAAGCCCGGTTTTCGACGCGCGGTTTTGAGAAGTGCGCCAATTGCCAACGCAACCGGCGTCTTGCCTGCCCCACCGACAGTGAGGTTGCCAACACAGAGAACCGGCAGGCTGGAGCGATAGGGCTTGGTCTGATCGAAACGGCGCTGAGCGGCGGCCGCGACCAGACCGGCGACCGGAGTGAGCAAGCGCGCCATCGGCGTGGCGGTGTCGCGGTACCACCAGCTGGGCGGTTCAAGGCGCACGGGTGGTCGTCCCGTCCTGCAACAGGGGCGCCAGTGCCGCGAGCGTCTTGGCCAGTGCGCCGCCGAAATTGTCGACCACATTGCGGGCGTTGCGGCGCATACGGTCGGCTGCGGCGGGATCGGCGAGCAGGCTGGCGATGGCGGGGGCGAGTTCGGCTGGAGCGGCGATCTTGCGGCAACCGTCTTTCAGGTGCAACGCTCCGTAGACTTCGGAGAAATTGCGCCAATGCGCTCCCGAGATCACCGCCGCGCCAAGCTGGATCGCCTCGATGGGATTCTGGCCTCCATGCTCGACCAGCGAGCCGCCGATGAAGGCGACCGGGGTTTTGGCGTAGAACAGGCCGAGTTCGCCGAGTGTGTCGGCGACATAGATGGAATCGCTCGCCGCCGGCAGCGCCCCGGTCGAGCGTTGCGCGACGATGAAACCGGCAGCCCTCAGCTCATTGACGATCGCCGCGCCGCGCTCGGGATGGCGCGGCACAATCACCGCGAGGAGATTGGGACGTTCGCGCAGCAACAGGCGCAGCGCGTCGCCGATCACGGCGTCTTCGCCCGGATGCGTGCTCGCCGCCAAGAACAGTGGGCGATCCCCCACGGCCGACGCGAAGGCCGCCGCGGCCACCGCATCGACGGGAAGCGGCGCGGAGTCATACTTGAGATTGCCGGCGGGGCGGGCGTTCGGCGCGCCGAGCTTTCCGAACTGCCGCGACAGATACTCGGTCTGCGCCAGCACCACGGCGAAACTGCCGAACAGCCGCCGCGCCATGGCCGGTCGCCGCCGCCAGCCGACCAGCGATCGGTCCGACAAGCGGGCGTTCACCAACGCGAGCGGGATCTTTCGCGTGGCCGCCGCCAGCACCAGGTTCGGCCAGATCTCGCTTTCGACGAACACGCCGAGGTGCGGCCGCCAATGGTCGAGAAACTTGTCAACGTAGCTGGGGCCATCGACCGGAATGTACTGGTGGATGATCTGGTCGCCGAGCCGTGCGGTTGCGAGCGCCGCCGACGTCTTTGTGCCCGTGGTAAGTAACACGGAGGCAACGGGATGCAACGTCTTGAGCTCGCCAATCAGCCGCATCACGGCGTTGGTTTCGCCCACGCTGGCGGCGTGCAGCCAGATCAGCTTGCCCTCGGGGCGGGGCCGGCTGGCGATGCCCAAACGCTCGGGAGCGCGCGCGGGGTCTTCCTTGCCTTTCCGCGCCCGGTAGGCCAGCACCGCCGGAACGATGGGTTGTAGCGCCCGCGTGGCGATCCGGTAGCCAGCGAGCATCGGACTGGCTTGCGCGGCGGCACGCTGCTTGGCGGCCAAAAGCGGATCGGCCGTCCCGGCTTTCGTGTAGGCCTCGCGCGTGACGGCGTTGAGGCTGTCTTCGACCAACTGACGCAACCGTTCCTGCTCGGCGTCGCTGGCGTCATGCGGCACGAAGATGGGATCGCCCACAGCCGAGCCGCAGGTCGACCACGGCAGGTTGATGGTCAGCCGGCTCCAGGTCGGGAACGAGATGAGGCGGGAGGAGGCGATGGCGACCGGCATGATCGGACGGCCGGTGATGCGGGCCAAAGTCACGATGCCGAGCCCAGCGCGCCGGGCCGGGCCGGGCGGCACATCGGCTGTCATCGCGACCGAAATGCCGGTGCGCAGGGCTTCTTGCGAGGCGCGGATGGCGTGCGAGCCGCCGCGGTCCTTTTTGCGCCCGCCCGCCCCAGCGCCACGAATGAGGTCGATGCCGAAGTGCTGCAGCATCTCGGAAGCGACTTCGGCGTCGCCGTGCCGCGCCACCATGACCTTGGTCGGGTATTTTGGGAACGTCAGCAGTGGCAACAGCAGGAACTGGCCGTGCCACATGGCGAAAATGAACGGGTGTTGCGCCGTCAACTTGCGGCCTTGGCGACGGCCCTCGATATCGCCCAGATGCGGCACCCAGCGGCTCGTGCGCTGCACCAGCCAGACAAAACGGTACAGCGCCCCGCCCGTCAGACGGTAAATCCACTTGGGCTTGTCCTTGGGATCTCCCATCGGGCGCGTGTGTGTCCTAAAGGGTCGCGGAAACCGGTCTGCTTGCGGCCCGGTTCCATAGCGGATATTGAATTCAGCTGATAGCGCTAGTGCATAAGGCGAATCGCGGGCGCGCGCACGCGCCCTGCGTCAATCGGCGGGGATGGTATGTCTTCACGCCGACGCCATCTCACAAGTGGTGTCCGTTCCAACAGCTTCAGGCCCGATAGCACCCAATGACAGCCTCGCAGGGATACTTCAAATCGCTGCGTAAGAGCTTTCAGGCGGTGGCGCGCGACGTCCGCATTGGCGCCAATGGGTTCGCCCAGCGCCTGCCCGAGCCGGTGCGGAGGGTGCTCGAAGCGCCCGTCTCCTACGCCGATATGCTGTTGGTGGACCACGGGATTTTCCGACTCGCTTATCTCAACAAGCACCGGCTGTCGCCAGAGGCCTACCGGGCCGCCCAGCCCGCCCCGCATGATATCCGGCGGCTGGCGCGCCAGGGCGTGCGCACCATCATCAATTTGCGCGGGGAACGCGATTGCGGGGCCTATCGGCTGGAGCAGAAGGCCTGCAAAGTTGCTGGCATCGAGATGATTAATTTCAAGCTTTTGTCGCGCGCCTCGCCGGACAAGGAAACGGTGCAGGCTGCGGCTAAGCTGCTGAATAGCATTGCTTATCCCATGGCCATGCACTGCAAATCGGGCGCGGACCGGGTCGGCCTGATGAGCGTGTTGTACGCCCATTTGCGCGCCGGGCTGCCCATGGAGATTGCCAAGCAGCAGCTGAGCTGGCGCTATGGGCATTTCAGCGAGGCCGACACCGGCATTCTCGACGCGTTTTTCGAGAGCTACATCGCCTTCAACCGCAAAACGCCGACGCCGTTCCTGGAATGGGTGGACCAGCACTACGATCCCGCCGCTGTGCGCGCCTCGTTCAAGCCCTCGGGCCTGGTGACGCTGCTGACTGACAAGCTGATGGGACGGGAATAGGCACGCGATGAAAGATGCAGCGCAAAAACCGGTCAACCTTGCGCTGCAGGGCGGCGGGGCTCACGGAGCCTTCGCCTGGGGCGTGCTCGACAAGCTGATTGAGGATGGCCGCCTCTCCATCCAGGCCATGAGCGCGACCAGCGCCGGCTCGATGAACGCCGTCGTGATGGCCTATGGCCTGTCGATCGGCGGCCCGGATGGCGCGCGCGCCAAACTGGAGGAATTCTGGCGCGAAATCGCCGAGACCGGCATGCGCTACTCGCCGGTGCAGGCCATGCCCTGGGACAAGTGGCTGGAGGGCTTCGGCCTGAAGCCGGATGTGTCGCCGACCTACCTCTACTTCGAGGCGTTGACGCACACGTTCTCCCCCTACCAACTCAACCCGATGAACTTCAACCCCTTGCGCGATGTGCTGGAGAAGGTGGTCGATTTCGATCACCTGAAGCAATGCAAGGTCACGGCACGCCTGTTTATAAGCGCCACCAACGTGCGCAGCGGCAAAATCAAGGTGTTCGAGAACGAGGAGCTTTCGGCCGACGCGGTGCTCGCCAGCGCCTGCCTGCCCTATATCTTCCAGGCCGTGGAGATCGGCGGCGAAGCCTATTGGGATGGCGGCTTCATGGGCAATCCGGCCATCTATCCGCTGATCTATCACGGCGCCTCGCGCGACGTCGTGATCGTGCACATCAACCCGATCGTGCGCATGGAATTGCCGCGCACCGCCCCCGAAATTTTCGACCGCATCAACGAGATCAGCTTCAATTCCTCGCTGATGCGCGAAATGCGGGCGATCGCGTTCGTTGCCCGGCTCGTGACCGAAGGCAATGTCGACGCCAAACGCTACAACCGCATGCTGATCCATTCCGTCCGCGACGACGCCGAACTGGCCAAGCTCGGCATCGCCAGCAAGATGATGCCCGATTGGGTCATGATCAGCCATCTGAAGGAGGTCGGCCGTGCAGCGGCTGGCGACTGGCTGGACAAGCATTTCGACAAGGTCGGCAAGACGTCGAGCATCGACGTGGCCGCAACGTTTTTGTGAGGGGACGCAATGAGCATTGCCGATCGCGTGCGCATCGATAACGTGCAGCTGCTGTCCGAGAACTGGGGCCGGCTGAGGAAGACCACCTTCGCGTATCGGCGCAATGACGGCGAGTGGCAGACCCAGACGCGCGAAACCTACGACCGCGGCGATGGTTGCACCATCCTGCTCTACAATCTGGCCACCCGCACGGTTGTGCTGACGCGCCAGTTCCGGCTTCCGGCGTTTGTCAAAGGCCACGACGACCTGATGATCGAGACGCCCGCGGGGCTGCTCGACCAGGCCACGCCCGAGGACGGCATCCGCCGGGAAACCGAAGAGGAAACCGGTTACCGCATCGGCAAGGTGCGAAAAGTCTTCGAAGCGTTCATGAGCCCGGGATCGGTGACGGAGCGGTTGCACTTCTTTGTCGCGGAATACGCGCAGGCCGACCGGATCGGCCAAGGCGGCGGGCTGGCGCACGAAGGCGAGGAGATCGACATCCTCGAGCCTTCGATCGATGAGGCGCTCGCCATGGTGTCAGCAGGACGGATCGTCGACGCCAAGACGATCATGTTGCTGCAGCACGCCGCGCTTACGGTATTTGCGGCCTCTATCGGCCCGGCAGCCAAGTGAAATAGTTAAGGCAGCCACCGTCCCGCTCAGAACGGCGACCAGTTCCGCTCCGGCGTGAATTTCAGATAGCCTGCGTTCACGCCCAGCCGCAGTCCCGGTCCGGTCCGGATCGGGGCCAGCACCGTTTTGCCGTCAGACAGGAACGTGATGCCGACGCCGCCGATGACGAAGGCCGAGCCGTCGATGCCTGAGACCAGCTTGAAGACGTCCTCTTTGGATTTCAGATGATAGACGAGAAAAATGGTGCGCGACTGCGACGCGCCAAGGTCTGCGCCGATGGTCGGCCCGCGCCAGAACACCTGCGTGACGCTGCCGTCCTTGAGATGCAGCTGACCATCGCCATAGCGCACGCCGGCCAAGAATGCGCCGCCCGCCTCCTGGCCGATGATGTAGCCATTGGGACGGCCCGCCTTTTCGAAGGCGAAGCCGATCACGGAAGCAAGGCTAGCATTCACCGAACCGAAAAAGTCCGTGCTGGTGGCCTGGATATCCTCCATGCTGTAGGTCGCCTCGGCCGCAGGCGGCGCTGGCGGAACCGGCAACTTGAAGGTCTGCAACGCGGCCTGCTGTTGCGCGGTGTACTCGGGATCGACGGCCGTCTTGGTGGTCCAATCGCGCTTTGCCGCCGGCTTGGGTTTGACTGCCGCCGTCGTGTTCGGTTTGGGCTTGGGGACCATCGGTTCGCCTTCAGCCGCGCCCTTGTCCTGAGGCTCCTGCATCGCCTCGGCCAACTTGGTTTTCAGATGTTCGGCCTTGGATTGCATCGTGCCAAGCAGGGTGCTCGACGCTCCGCGGATCTGCTCCAGACGCTCGCAGGCCGTGCCTTGGGCGCTGTCCGACCCCAACTGGTCGATGCGCGAAAACTGCTCGAAGGCGCGCGCATCGAAAGCGGCGACTTCCGCATCGGACACCAGCGCGTCGGTCTTTGCCGCCAATTCCGCATCGCTCCAGCCGCGCGCGGTCTGCAATTGCTTCAGCTTAGGCGAGAGCGCAGCCATCGTGTCGGAGTTGAAGGTTCGCAGGCGCGCGCCGGCATCATCGACCGCTTTGGCAATGTCGACGGAACTGCAGGTGGCCGCCCCGGCCAGGCCAGGAACATTTAACGACAGCGCGGCCAAGACCGCCAGACTGGCAATAACGCAGCGCATGCGCGATCCTTGAACGTTGCAGCAATCCGATGGCATAGGCATACCGTTGACCGACTCGGGTCCAGTCTAACGGAGGTTGCCCCCGGAGGCCACCCTGGCGCTGGAGAGGGCTTCGCAGCGCCGAAGGGCAAGCTTATGGCCGAACTACAGATTCTTGATGCGGTTTGTGTTGCGGAGCCAACGCCTTGAGCTGGTTTGCGCTGAGCCCGGAAGAGTGGACCGCCGTCCAGCTCAGTTTTACCGTCGCCAGCATCGCCATGTTGGCCAGCCTGCCCTTCGGCGTCGGCATTGCGCTGCTGTTGGCGCGCGGGCGCTTTCCGGGCCGAAGCCTGCTGAATGGCTTGGTGCATCTGCCGCTCGTGTTGCCGCCTGTGGTGACCGGCTTTGCGTTGTTGCTGCTGTTCGGCCGCCGCGCCCCGCTCGGCATGTTCCTTGAATCGACCTTCGGCCTGGTGCTGTCGTTCCGCTGGACTGGCGCTGCGCTGGCCGCCGCGGTCATGGGATTCCCGTTGATGGTGCGCGCCATCCGGCTCTCCATCGAGGCCGTTGATCAGCGCCTGGAGCAAGCGGCCAGTACGCTGGGAGCCTCGCCGGCGTGGGTCTTGGCGACTGTCACGTTGCCCTTGGCGGCGCCAGGCGTCCTGGCTGGAATGTTGCTGTCCTTCGCCAAGGCCATGGGCGAATTCGGCGCCACCATCACCTTCGTCTCGAACATCCCCGGCGAAACGCAAACCTTGCCGACTGCCATTTCCACCTACATCCAGGTGCCGGGCGGCGATCCGCAAGCCTTGCGCCTGTCGGCAATCGCCGCGATCATTTCGCTCGCGGCGCTGCTGGTGTCGGAATGGCTGGCCGAACGCGCCAGCGCCCGTGTCAGGAGCGCATAGAGGCTGGCCATTGCCGGTCCGGCATGCGAGATTTGGACTATGGTCACCACCCGTCCCGAAACCGCCACGACCAAGCGCAGCTTGGACGCCAATCTGATTGCGTCCGAAGTCGATGGCGGACGCATCGCCGAGAACATCGTCATGTTCGCGCGGCTGTTGCGCTCGGCTGGATTGCCGGTCGGGCCGCAAAAGGTTGTGCTGGCGACCGAGGCCGTGATGGCTGCGGGCCTCGATAGCCAAAAGACGCTCTATTGGACGTTGCACGCCGTGTTCGTGAACAAGCGCAGCGAGCGCGAGATCTTCAATCAGGCCTTTGTCATGTTCTGGCGCGATCCCGGCTTCATCGAGCAGATGATGAGCCTGATGGTGCCGGGACTGAAAAGTGCGCCCGCGCATGACGACAAGGAAATGTCGCGGCGGCTGGCTGAAAGCCTGTTCAAG
This sequence comes from Hyphomicrobiaceae bacterium, assembly GCA_031393505.1. Lineage (GTDB taxonomy): Bacteria > Pseudomonadota > Alphaproteobacteria > Rhizobiales > Hyphomicrobiaceae > JANYHF01. The sequence goes on from JANMVX010000227.1 coordinate 10,417, forward strand.
AGCAAGGCGGACAACGCTCCACAGGCCGAGGATCTGGTTGATGTCGATGCGGCCGAGACCTTCAGCCAGGACGAAATCCTGCGCGCGAAGGATTTCGATCAGATGAGCGCGGAGGAACTGGCGCGGGCCAAACGTGCGATGGAACGGTTGCACATGCCCTTCGAGGAAATTCGCACCCGGCGTTTTACGCCAGCGCGACGAGGCGAAAAACTCGACATCCGCAAAATGCTGCGCGAAAACGCCAGCAAAGGCGGTGATCATCTGCTCCCGGCCTATCGCTCGCGCGCCTGGAAGCGTCCGCCGATTGTGGTGCTTTGCGACATCTCCGGCTCCATGGACACCTACGCGCGGGTCTTTCTGCACTTCCTTTATTCGCTCACCAACGACCGCGACCGCGTGCATTCCTTCCTGTTCGGCACCCGCCTTACCAACATCACGCGGCAGCTGAAATACCGCGATCCGGACGTGGCGATTTCGCGCGTCACGAACGACGTGAAGGACTGGTCGGGCGGCACGCGCATTGGCCACTCGCTGGAAGAATTCAACCGCAAATGGGCGCGCCGGGTTCTTGGCCAGAACGCGCTCGTCCTTCTGTTTACGGATGGACTGGACCGTGAAGGCGGCGAGGGCATCGCAGGCGAGGCGCGCCGGCTCGCCGGCAGTTGCCGCCGCCTGATCTGGCTCAACCCGTTGTTGCGCTTCGACCGCTATGCGCCGATCGCGTCGGGCGCGCGCATCCTCGCCGACCACGCCAGCGAGATGCGCTCGTGCCACAGTGTCAACAGCCTGGAAGATTTGGCGCGCGCGCTGAGCAAAGACGGCCGGCGGGGAGTGGGCCGATGACTCATTCTGCATGCATACCAACATTCGCGATCCCGGCGCGGGCCCCAGGCGCCACCAAAAGCGCAGCAGGGCATTTTTCCTCTCCCCCATTTTTGGGGGAGAGGAAACCGCGTCTCGCGGCGCGTTTCAGCGCAAGAGCCACGCGGTCGGTGAGGGGCAGAAACGTGCTCCGAACTTGTTTCGACCAGGTGCGGAGCAAGCGGCTTCCCCTCATCCGGCCCTTCGGGCCACCTTCTCCCCCTAAAGAAGGGGGAGAAGGAAAGAAGATCAGCGCTTAAGTTAGCGCCTATTGACCAGTGCCTTGATGACGAACCTGACTTTATTGAGTTGTAAACAGATGAAAGGATCTCCCCATGAGCGCCGCTGACGCCACGCTTTTGCCGCGCGCCCTGGAGTGGACCGCCAAGGGACGCAAAGTGGCGCTGGCCACAGTGATCGAGACCTGGGGCTCCGCGCCGCAGCCGGTGGGAAGTCAACTCTTGATTGATGCGGACGGAAACTTCGAGGGTTCGGTGTCGGGCGGTTGCGTCGAGGGCGCGGTGATCACAGAAGCGCAAGAGGTGATCAGCTCCGGCAAACCGATGACGCTGGCGTTCGGCGTCGCTGACGAGACGGCCTGGAAGGTGGGCCTGGCGTGCGGCGGCAAGATACGCGTTTATGTCGAGCCGGTGGTGGTGGCGTAGATGATGACGCTCATATCCGGATTTGGAGACCGTGGCGTACGGGCGGACAGCGTCCGCCCTCGCGCAGCGCGCCATGCTGACAGAGGGCGGACGCTTTCCGCCCCTACGCCACGGACACCTGCAATCCAACATCTCCAGAGATTGCGCTGATGCTCCGCACCCACCTCGAACGCCTCAACGCCGCGATCGCCGCCCGCCGGCAGGTTGCGACGATCACGACCCTGGCGACCGGCGCCCAGGCCTTGGTGCATCCGGGCGACGCGGTGGCTGCGGACCTCGCGGCGCCACTTGCCGATGCCTTCCTGAAAGACAAATCGCACGTCGTGCAGACCGCTGACGGCGAAGTGTTCATCAACATCTTCAACCCCTCGCTGCGCATGATCATCATCGGCGCCGTGCATATTTCCCAGGCCCTGATCCCGATGGCCCGGCAAGCTGGCTACGACATCACCGTGATCGATCCGCGCACCGGCTTTGCGTCCGGCGAGCGATTTGCCGGCGTTGCGTTGGATGCGCGCTGGCCGGAAGAGGCGCTGCCGGGGCTGGCGCTGGATCGGCGCACGGCCTTTGTCGCCCTCACCCACGATCCCAAGATCGACGATCCGGCGCTGACGCTGGCCTTGAAGTCAGACTGTTTCTATATCGGCGCGCTGGGCTCGACGCGCACCAATGCCAAGCGGCGCGAACGGCTTTTGGCGACTGGGCTGACACCGCCCCAGCTTGACCGCATTCGCGCGCCCGTCGGCCTGGATATCGGCGCGGTCGGCGCGCCCGAAATTGCCGTCTCGATCCTGGCCGAAGTGACCGGGCACCTGCGCGGCAAGGGCAAAGGCCGCTCATGAAGTTCCATACCGTTCCGCTGGCGGACGCCGTGGGCGCAATCCTCGCCCATTCGGTCGTCCTGCCAGGGGGGAGTTTCAAGAAGGGCCGCAAACTCAGCGTTGCCGATACTGACGAGCTCAATGGCCATGGCGTCCGCGATGTCATGGTCGCGCGGCTGGAGCCGGGCGATGTGACTGAGGACGTTGCCGCCGGGCGCATCGCACGCGCTCTTGCCGGAACTGGCGTGACGACCAGCGAACCCTTCACCGGCCGCGCTAATCTCTATTCGACCGCTCCGGGTCTCGCCACCCTCAGCCCAGAGACCGTCATTGCCCTGAACAGCATCGACGAGGGTCTGACCCTGTCGACTGTGCCGCCGTTCGAACGTGTCGCAGCCCGGCAGATGCTGGCGACCGTCAAGATCATTCCCTTCTCGTTGCCCGAGCCCGTGGTTGCCGCGGCCGAAGCCCTCGCCAGGACCCCGGGAGCGCAAATTTCTGCAGCGCCATTCCGCAAGGCTGTCGCTGGGTTGATCCTGACGCGTTTGCCGGGCGCCAAACCATCGGTGCTGGAGAAGCGCCGGCTCTCGGTGGAGACGCGCCTTGCCGCCGCCGGCAGCCAACTCGGCCCTGTCGAGATCTCAGACCACGCCATCGGCCCCTTGAGCGCCGCCATCGCCGCCATGCAGAAGACTGGCGCCGACCCGATCCTGGTGTTCGGCGCCTCGGCCATTGTCGACCGTGGCGACGTCATCCCCGCAGCCGTGGCGGCGGCCGGCGGCGAGGTCATCCAGGTCGGCATGCCGGTCGATCCGGGCAACCTCTTGATGCTGGGGCGGATCGGAACGGCGGATGTGATCGGCGTGCCCAGCTGCGCCGCCTCCCCGAAAACCAACGGTTTTGATTGGGTTCTGCAGCGCCGTCTGGCGGGGCTGACAGTCGGCCGCAAAGAGATCATCGCCATGGCGCCGGGCGGGCTGCTGAAGGAAATCGCCACCCGCCCGCAGCCGCGCGATGGCGCTCTGCAGGATGACGACCGCAGCGAGCCGCGCATCGGCGTGATCGTTTTGGCGGCGGGACGTTCGACCCGCATGGGGCCGCGCAACAAGCTGACCGAGGATGTCGGCGGCGAGCCGATGCTGCGGCGGGTTGTGCAGGCGACCCTCGCCAGCCGCGCACGTCCTGTTCTGGTGGTGACAGGTCATCAACAGGCGGAGGTTTCTGCGGCGCTGGCCGGCCTCGACGTGACGTTCACGCACAATCCGCTCTTTGTGGACGGCTTGGCCAGCTCTCTGGTCGCAGGCGTCGCCGCCCTGCCCACTGGCGTCGAAGGCGTCATCGTTGCGCTCGGCGATATGCCGGGCGTTCGCGCCGAGCATTTCGACAGGCTGATTGCGGCTTTCGCGCCGCAAGAGGGCCGCGCCATCTGCATCGCCACCCACGGCGGCAAGCGCGGCAATCCGGTGCTGCTGTCGGCGAGCCTGTTCCAGGACTTGCTGGCTCTGACGGGCGACAGCGGCGCGCGCCAAATTCTCGGCTCGCATCAAGACTTGGTGACCGAAGTGGAGATGGGGAGCGAGGCGGTATTGGTGGATGTGGATACGCCGGAGGCGTTGGCGAGAGTGAGGGAGAAGGTAAGAGGGATGAGGGATGAGGGATGAAATTCTACTTCACTCATCCCTAGTCCCTCATCCCTCATCCCTACTTTCCACCCACTCCGGCGCCATCGCCAGCGGATCATCGACCCGGCGCGATTTGCCGTCGAAATAGGATCCGGCCTCAAGTTGCAGGTGCTGATGATAGATCTCGCCCTCAACCGAGCAGCCGGGCTTCAGCACCAGCACATTGGCGTAGATTTGCCCCTCGCTGACGGTGCCGTAAATGGTGACCGACTGCGCAACGATGCAGCCGCGCACTTGGCCCTGGCGGGTGACATCGAGCGTTATGCAACGGATTTCGCCATCAATGGCGCCTTCGAGCCGCACACGGGCATCGACATAGATTGAACCAACGACGTCAATTTCCGGCCCCAGCACAAGCAATCGCTCGCCCGCAACCGGAGCGTTACGCTGTGGCGGCTCGGCGTAGGTGGGTGTGCCAGCATCGCTCAAAGCTGCTGTCTTTCGAAGGCGCTTGTCCCGCATGCGACCCGTCGTACTCTTGGCTCAGCCGTCTTACTCTGACTGCCTCAGACTAATGCGCGAACACGGCGGGATTGCGCGCGTCTTGCGACGGGTTCAGCCTATTCGTCCATCGCAGGTCAGTTGGTCGCGGCCGACTTGGTCGAACAGACATCGCTCAGAAGCGCGACCAACCCCGGCACAGCAGCAACCGAGACCGATACCGGCTTGACCTCCGCCCCACCTTGAGCCCCCGCAGAACCCGCGCGCAACAAACTCAGCCGCAGTTGGCCATTGGCTGCAAGACCGCACCAGGTCGAAGCTGGACTGACCACCTCCAACGGTGCGAAAGGGTCCACAACATGCGCATTAACGGCTTGAACATCTTTACCGGGCCCTAAACGCACGGTCGCCGTCAGGCCCCGGCTGGGCAAGGCCTCGGCGCCGTTACGCAGCGAAAGTCGCAATGCAATCTTTGCTTCGCGCGGCAGCCTGCTGACACCAAAATCAACGGTGATTTCGCGCCCTTCGTGGAACATCGGAACCGACAGCGCCTTGCCAACCACGGTCCCCGCAACGGCCGCTACTGGCGAGACGCCGACCAAATCCACCAGTCGCAACAGGACGTCGCCCCCAACCTCGTCCGTCACCAGTTGCGTAGCGTTCAGCTCGGCCGAAGTCATCCAATGGATCGAAGTATGAGGCGTCGCCTCCATCAAGGGAATCAAAGCCGGGGCGATGCCCATGCGCGCCAGGTAGGCTTGGATCGGCTTGTAGGTGCGATCGTCGACGTTCACCTCAAAAGTCTTACCTGGCAGACGCTTCTCTTTGATCAGCGTCTTTTGCGTTCGTGTTCCACCGTCCGGTCTCTGACGCGTGGTGACACGGTAGGTGCGCTGGATGCGAATCTGAGTCTGATAGACAATAATCTGATGTACGCCGACGTGGGACGACAGCGACGACAGCCGCTTGGCGCCGGCCGCCAGCACCAGCGTGCAGGCTGAGGCGCAATAAGCGTTGTAGGAATTGGGTTTTCCGCGCAGCGGCGACTTGCTGGCGCTGGCGCAGTCTTTGGCCGAACCGGTGCAGGGCTCAAGCTCGGTCCGGGTGACCGACACATCCATTTTGCGTTCGCGCAGCATCGCGCCGACGGCCATGGCGGCCTCAATCGAGCCGCCGCCGGAATTGATAAACAGCGGCAGCCGGCGCTTGCCAACTTCGGCCAGCACCTTTCGGAATGTGGCCGGCGTCGTGTCGACGATATCGCCTTCGGCCGAGATCCATTCGGCGCAGTCTGGCTCACATCCGGGCTGCGCATTGCGCACCACGCGAACCGTCATGGGTTGCATGTCCTGGAAGACGGAGTGGACTTCCTTGCGGGCCTTCGCAAAGGCGCCTGTCGGCGACCAAACGGCCACCATGGCCATGACGGCAGCCAAGCACAGGCTAAACCCGAAAGTCGCTCGAATGAACTGCTTGAGAGGCATGCGCCGATGCTTTCGTCTCGCCACGGCCACCATTGTGAGTGTTCAAGTCGGCGAGCGCAAGGCTTGGCGCGCATCGGACGCGGCCAAATCCGCGGACGGTGTATTTTGGACAGCCCCGTAGAGGGCCCGCGCGCGTGTTTCAAAGGCCTCCGCGAATTTGCGGAAGGCGCGATCAAACATGCTGCCGAGCAGGATTTGCAGTGCAATCGAGCGGAATTCGTAGTCGATTGAGAATTCCACGTCACAGCCTGAACGCGAGGGCTGGAACTGCCAGCGGTTCTCAAGCCTGCTGAACGGCCCATCAAGATGCGACACGTCGATCCTGTGGATACGCTTGTCGATCAAGATGCGGCTGGTAAAACTCTCCCAGATCGGTCCGTAGCCGACGCCCATGCGCGCCACGATGGTCTCGACGCCGCTTTCGTCCGTGTTGCGCGCCAGCACTTTCAAGCTCTCGCACAAAGGCAAAAACTGCGGATATTTCTCAACATCGGCCACCAGGTCCAGCATGGCTTGCGGGCCATACGGCACAGGGCGTTTGGTTTGAAAGGACGGCATGACGGCGCGGTCTTCCTGGTCAAATCGGAGCGCTGGAGAGTCTAGGTCCGAACCGCACCTGAGAGCGCCGTGGCAGCCTGTCGCGCGGCCTTCAGGCGAGCGAAATCCTCGCCCGCATGGTGCGACGAGCGGGTCAATGGGCTGGAGGAAACCAGCAAGAAGCCCTTCGCCATGGCGATCTGAGCGAAGCTGGCGAATTCTTCCGGCGGCACAAAACGGTCGATGGCGGCGTGCTTGCGCGAAGGTTGCAGATACTGGCCGATGGTGAGGAAATCGACGCCGGCGGTGCGCAGATCGTCCATGAGTTGCAGCACCTCGGGGCGCTTTTCACCTAGGCCCACCATGATGCCGGATTTCGTGAACATGGTCCGGTCCAGCTCTTTGACTCGCTGCAGCAGGCGCAGCGAATGGAAATAGCGAGCGCCGGGTCGGATCGACAAATAGAGTGACGGCACCGTCTCCAGGTTGTGATTGAAAACGTCGGGCCGCGCCTCGACGACCTGTTCCAGTGCACCATCCTTCCGCAGGAAATCGGGTGTCAGCACTTCGATTGTCGTTTTGGGGCAGGCGGCGCGGATCGAGCGGATAACGGCGGCGAAATGCGCCGCGCCGCCGTCCGCAAGATCGTCCCTGTCGACCGAGGTAATTACGACGTGCTCCAGGCCGAGTTTCGCGACGGCGTCGCCAACCCGGCGCGGTTCGTCGTGATCAAGCGGTCCGGGCAGGCCGGTGCGCACATTGCAGAAGGCGCAGGCGCGGGTGCAGGTTTCGCCCATGATCATCATGGTGGCGTGGCGCTTTTGCCAGCACTCGCCGATGTTAGGGCAGCCGGCCTCTTCGCAAACGGTCGTGAGTTTGTGCTCACGCACGATGGCGCGCGTTTCAAGATAGCCCGGCGCCCCCGGCGCCTTTACACGCAGCCAATCAGGCTTTTTGAGAATCGGCGCGTCTGGCCGGTTGGCCTTTTCGGGATGGCGCGGCCGTTCTGCGGCGGGCGGGCGGGTGTCAATAATCGTGGTCATTGGCCGACTTTAGCACCGAAACAGGCAAATTCATACCGCAGCGCGCGGCCGCAATCGATCATTCAGCATGCGCAGCAGAGCGCCAAACCCGCAAATCGAGGCGATGCCGAGGATGGCTGGCCCAATCCAGGGAATGAGCCCGATCAGTCCCAGCACCACGAGGCCGACCAGCAGATGTAGCGCTCGCAAGCCCGCCGAACGCGGCTCACCCAGCCGGTTGAAAAACCATTCACCTAGCCCGAGCCCGGCGCAGGCATAACCAAGCAGCAGGAACAGCGGCAGAGCCAGCAAGGCCAAGGCTCCAATTGGTGCGCCAATAATCGTCAGGCAGAGCAGCACGACGGCAATCGGCAGCCCCACGAGGGCGGCCAACCCCCAGCCTCCGCTAGCAGCGGGACTGTCGATCAACTCGTCTATCGCGCCTTCGACGCCGCCGCGTCCCAGCCAAAGGAACACAAGGCCGGCCATCAGCGAACTGCCAAGCAGATAAAGCATCGGCAGAATGCCGCCCATCGGCCCACTCGCCGCCTGAAGGCGCTCGAAGCTGAAGCGCGGCAGTGACTGTCGGTTCAGCTTGCCGAGGATTTTGGCGCCCTTGTCGATCACGGGATCGGCGACCGTGATGAGTTCGGCGTCGGCGTCGATGCGCGCGCTATCGGTGAAGTGCACGCGGGTGGCCTCAATGCGCAAAGGTCCCTTCACTTCGCCGGAGATCTCGACGCTGGTCGCCTCGATCTTGAGCGGGCCTGCCGCTGCGCCTGCAAAAGCCACGTCGCCCCCGCTCAAGGAGATTTCGCCACCGATGCGGCTATCGCTTGTCACGGTCAGACGCGAACCCATGCCAGACAACGCGCCTTGCACATTGGCCCCTATGACGACCTGGCTGCCGTAGACGCTGAGGTCGCCGAGGATCTTGCCAGCGACGCCGGCATTGGCGCCCGCCACATAAACGTTGTCGGAAACCTCGGCATCGAGCGCCACATTGGCGCCGATCAAGAGGATGCGCCCACTCGAGCGGCCCTTGACCTTTACGTCGGCGCCCCAGGCCCAGACGCCTGGCAGGTTGGCGTCATCAATGTCGATGCGCGCGCCGATACGGCGCAAGTTGCCGTCGGCGGCGGTTGCTGCGTCTGCAGCGCAAAGCACGGCCATTAGGCCCAAAGCCCAGGCAAAAAGCCGAACGCGTCCCTTCCCAGACATCAGCCATTCTTTCCGTTGAGCGCTGTTACGGTCGCGCCTCAGCCACCGCTACATATGCAGGACCCGTCCGTAGGCGTCGAGCACGGATTCGTGCATCATTTCCGACAGCGTCGGATGCGGAAACACCGTCGCCATCAGTTCAGCCTCGGTGCTTTCCAACGTACGCGCCACGGCATAGCCTTGGATCAACTCGGTAACCTCGGCGCCAATCATGTGCGCGCCAAGCAGTTCGCCGGTCTTGGCGTCGAACACGGTTTTGACCATGCCCTCGGTTTCGCCCAGCGCGATGGCCTTGCCATTGCCCTGGAACGGGAAGCGCCCGACTTTGACATCGTGCCCCTTGGCCTTGGCGGCAGCCTCGGTCAGCCCGACGGACGCGACCTGTGGCTGGCAATATGTGCAGCCCGGAATATTGAGCGGATCGAGCGGATGCACGCCCGCGAACCCGGCAATCTTTTCAACGCAAAGCACACCTTCGTGGCTAGCCTTGTGGGCGAGCCACGGCGGGCCGGCGACATCGCCGATGGCGTAAAGGCCGGGCACGCCGGTGCGGCACCATTCGTCAATGACGATGTGCCCGCGGTCGATTTTGGCGCCCACGGCTTCCAGGCCCAGATCTTCGACATTGCCGGTGATGCCAATGGCCAGGATCACCCGATCCACGGTCATATCTTCAGTCTTGCCGGCCTTATCTTTGAGGGTCGCCGTAACCTGCCCAGCGCCCTTCTTGAGCGCCGTAACCGAGGTGCCCGTGCGGATCTTCATGCCCTGCTTTTCGAACGATTTTCGCGCGAAGGCCGAGATTTCCTCGTCCTCGACGGGCAACACGCGGTCCATAATTTCGACCACGGTCACATCAGCACCCATGGTGCGGTAGAAGCTGGCGAACTCGATGCCGATGGCGCCTGAGCCGATTACCAGCAGCGATTTCGGCATGATTTTCGGGACCATGGCCTCTTTGTAGGTCCAGACCAGTTCGCCATCGGGCTCCAATCCCGGCAGCACTTTGGCGCGGGCGCCCGTCGCGACAATAATGTGCTTGGCCGAGATATCGGGCAGCGCCGCGCCGTCCTTGCCGGTCACGCCGATGCGTCCGCCGCCCTTCAACTTGGCCGCTCCATCCACCACGGTGATTTTGTTTTTCTTCATCAGGTAACCGACGCCGCTGGTCAGACGGGCGGAAACTTTTCGCGAGCGATCGACGATCTTGGCGAGATCGAAGCTGACGCCCTCGACCTTCAGGCCGAAATCGCCGGCGTGGGCGAATAGATTGTAAACCTCGGAACTGCGCAGAAGCGCCTTGGTCGGGATGCAACCCCAGTTCAGGCAGATGCCGCCAAGGTGCTGGCGCTCGATGATGACGGCGCGCATCCCAAGTTGCGCGGCGCGGATGGCCGCAACATAGCCGCCAGGGCCGGCGCCGATGACAGCAATATCGTAGTCCGAAACGGACATGACGTGAACTCCCGATGGCGGCTGGATCGACAGGGGCCGGATCGATGGAGTCCGATCAGCGGCCGGGGTGGGCCTGTCATGTTGCACAAATGCAAAGCCCGGCCAAGAGCCGGGCTAGCAAAAGTTGTGTTCTGGAACCGTCAGAATTTACTCAATGGCCGGGTGGCAGCTGACAATCGTTGCCCAGATATTGTTCAAGCAGCGAATTGTACCGGTCAATCCTGGCGCCGGTGTCTGCCGACACATGCTGGCCGGCTTGTTTGGCCTGAATTTGTCCGGGCACGCCCATGCCATCCAGTTTGCGCAGTTCTGCGCGCACCGACTGACAGTCGCCGCCGCTGGCGAACCCGACCGGTACGCGACCGCTGCTGCTGCTCGACGCGCAGCCGGACAATGCCACTGCAACGACAGCCACCAATGCAAATCCAAGCCCATGCTTCGCAGACCGGAGCACGCATGCCTCCATCAAAAATCTCAATCTTGTCCGGTAAAAAGCATGTGCACGCCGCGAATTCAACGTAGGTGGCCCGATAAGGCTCGCATGCCTGTGCAACTGTGGTAAATTTGCTTCATGTTTTGAGGCACCATGAGCACGGCTCAGGCATCATCGGAACCGGTGTTTGTCTTGTAGGGGCGACCCGTGGGTCGCCCTCGTGCGACACGGCAAGCAGTGAGAAAGTGACCCACGGCTCGCCCCTACGAAACGAGTGCTGCCGTGTTTACACAAGCATCCGAACTGGATCCTCGATGTAGGATTTGAAGGCGTTCAGCAGCGCCGCGCCCAGTGCTCCGTCCACCACGCGGTGATCGCACGACAGCGTGCAGCTCATCATCGTCGCGACTTCAAGTTTACCACCGACGACGATGGCGCGTTCTTCACCCGCGCCGACCGCCAGAATGGTGGCGTGCGGCGGATTGATCACGGCGTCGAAACTCTTAATCCCGAACATGCCGAGGTTGGAAATCGACGTGGTGCCGCCCTGGTACTCGTGCGGGGCAAGTTTGCGCGCGCGCGCCCGGCCCGCCAGATCCTTCATCTCATTCGATAGTTCCGAAAGTGTCTTCAGGTCCGCGTGGCGCAAAACGGGTGTAAACAGCCCGCCCTCGACAGAAACGGCCACGCCGACGTCGATGCGCTTATGGCGCAGCATGCCCGCCGAGGTCCAGGTTGCATTGGCCCCCGGCACATCGCGCAAGCCCAAAGCCAGCGCCTTGATGACGAAGTCGTTGACGGACAATTTGTAGGCCGCCGCGCCATCTTTCGGCGAGCGCGCGTTCAGCCGTTCGCGAGCGGCCAAGAGCTGGTCGAGGCGGCAATCGACGTTAAGATAGAAATGCGGGATCGTGACCTTGCTCTCGACCAGCCGCTTGGCGATGATTTTGCGCATGTTGTCATGCGGCAGGATTTCGTAGGTGCCCTGCTCGTACAGTGCGAGCACCTTGTCGTCGGCCATCGGCTGGGGAAAGGACACGGCTGCCGCGACCGCCATTGGGGCAGCCAGAGCGGCGCCTGTCGACGTTGAGACGGAGGATGGCCGGGATGCCGAGCCGGCGCCCGCCTTGTCGATATCGGCTTTGACGATGCGGCCATTCGGCCCCGATCCCTTCAAGTTGGCGAGATCGACACCCTTGTCGCCTGCGAGTCGGCGGGCAAGCGGTGAGGCGAAGACGCGACCGTTGCCGGAGGATTTATGTGCACCATTGACTTGTGCGGGGGCGGCCGAAGCGACTGCAACTGGCGCTGACACGGAGGTGGCTGGCATTGGCTTTGCAGCCAGCGGCGCGCTCCCGGCCGACTCGCCATCGGCCAGCAGATAAGCGATCTGGCTGTTCACCTTCACGCCCTCGGTGCCGGCCGGGATCAGGATTTTTCCGACCGTCCCCTCATCGACAGCTTCCACTTCCATGGTCGCCTTGTCGGTCTCGATCTCCGCGATGACATCGCCCGAGCGCACTTTCTGCCCCTCGGCGACCAGCCACTTGGCAAGCTTGCCCTCTTCCATGGTGGGCGACAGGGCAGGCATCAGGATGGGCGTGGGCATGGGGGGCTCGTGAGATTTCGTATACTGAGTAGGAAATCAGCTCATGAAGCAGATCAATAGTGCGATAGTTTAACGATTGCACACCCGGCGCGCCGCCTCGACCACTTTGGCCGTGTTGGGCAACGCCAGCTTCTCTAGGTTCGCCGCATAGGGCATGGGCACGTCCTCGCCCGAGACTTTCGTCGGCGGCGCATCCAGATAATCGAACGCCTCCATCGCCACGCGTGCGCAGATCTCCGAGCCGATCGAGCAGACCGGATAGCTTTCGTCGACCGTGACAATGCGGTTCGTCCGCTTCACGCTTTCAATCACGGTCGCCATATCGAGCGGGCGCAGCGTCCTGAGATCGATCACCTCGGCCTCGATCCCGGCCTTGGCCAGCTCCTCCGCCGCCGCCATGGCGTAGTTCATGGCGCGCGAGAACGACACGATGGTCACGTCGCGGCCGGGGCGGACGATCTTGGCCTTGCCGATCGGCACTAGCCAGTCCTTGACGTCCGGCACCTCAAAACTCTGGCCGTAGAGGATTTCCTGTTCCAGGAACACGACGGGATTGGGATCGCGGATGGCGGACTTCAGTAGCCCCTTGGCGTCCGCCGCCGACCAGGGCGCGACCACCTTCAGACCAGGAACATGGGCATACCAGGAGGAATAGTCCTGGCTGTGCTGCGCCGCCACGCGCGAAGCGGCGCCATTCGGCCCGCGGAACACGATGGGGCAGCGCATTTGGCCGCCCGACATATAGAGCGTCTTGCCGGCCGAATTGATGATGTGGTCGATGGCCTGCATGGCGAAATTCCAGGTCATGAACTCGACGATCGGTTTCAGACCCGCCATGGCCGCGCCCGTCCCGACGCCGGCAAAGCCATACTCCGTAATCGGCGTATCGATCACACGCTTGTCGCCGAATTCGTCCAGCAGCCCTTGGCTGATCTTGTAGGCGCCCTGGTACTGCGCCACTTCCTCGCCCATCAGGAACACGTCGGGATCGCGCCGCATCTCCTCGGCCATGGCGTCGCGAAGAGCTTCGCGGACTGTGGTCGTGATCATTCTGGTGCCGGCGGGTAGTTCGGTGCCACGAGCTGCGACTGCTGGGATTGCCACCGGGGCAGTCGGGGTCGGGGCCACCGGGGCGCCCACCGGAGCGCTCGCCTTGGCCGCAGGGGCTGCGGCCTCGCCATTGCCCATGATGATCGCAATTGGCGTATTCACCTTCACGCCCTCGGTGCCCGCCGGGATCAAAATCCGGCCCAACACGCCCTCATCGACGGCTTCGACCTCCATGGTCGCCTTATCGGTCTCGATCTCGGCGATGACGTCGCCGGGCTTGATCATCTTGCCCTCAGCGACCAGCCATTTGGCGAGTTTGCCCTCTTCCATGGTCGGTGACAGGGCGGGCATCAGGATTTCGGTTGGCATGATGGAGAGCTTTCGGAAGTCAGGGGAGGATCAGTCGTTGGCGGTATCGGGCAGCACGTCGACCGGCCGCGCCGCCTAGGCCGCCACCGTAATATCCGTGTACAGCTCGCTCGCATCAGGCTCGGGGTTGGTCTGCGCAAAATCGGCCGAGGCGTTCACCACCAGCCGCGTCTCGGCGTCGATCTTCTTGAGATCCTCCTCGCTGGCCCAGCCGCGCTCCGTCAGCCGGCGCCCCACCTGCTCGATCGGATCGTGCTCGTTGCGCATCTTGTCCACTTCCTCGCGCGTGCGGTACTTGGCTGGATCCGACATCGAGTGGCCGCGATAGCGGTAGGTCTGCATTTCAAGAATATACGGACCTTTGCCCTCTCGCGCCCTGGTTACGGCGCGATCCGCAGCGGCCTTCACGGCGCGCACGTCCATGCCGTCCACATCCTCGCCCGGAATGTCGAACGAGCGGCCGCGCTGGTAGAGGTGCGTCGTTGACGAGCCGCGCGCCACGCTGGTGCCCATGGCGTATTTGTTGTTCTCGATCACATAGATGACCGGCAGGCTCCAGAGTTTGGCCATGTTAAAACTCTCGTAGACTTGGCCCTGGTTGGCGGCGCCATCGCCGAAATAGGTGAGACTGACGTTGTCGTTGCCGCGATAGCGGTTGGCGAAGGCGAGACCCGTCCCCAGCGGCACCTGCCCGGCGACGATGCCGTGGCCTCCGAAAAAACCCTTCTCGACCGAGAACATGTGCATCGAGCCGCCTTTGCCGCGCGAGTACCCGTCCTTGCGCCCCGTCAGCTCGGCCATCACGCCCTTGGCCTCCATGCCGCAGGCCAGCATGTGGCCGTGGTCGCGGTAGCCGGTGATGACCTGGTCGCCCTGTCTCAGCGCCATCTGCATGCCGACCACGACGGCTTCCTGGCCGATATAGAGGTGACAGAAGCCGCCGATGAACCCCATGCCATAAAGCTGGCCCGCCTTCTCCTCGAAGCGGCGGATCATCAGCATCTGGCGGTAGGCCGAGAATTCCTGTTCACGCGTAAAATCTGGCATTGGCATGTGGCCGTTGCTCTTGACCGTGGCCTCGGATGACCCAGCGGCGGCATCGGCTGGGGCCATCAATGGAGCGGTGGCGATCATGTTGGATGTCCTCTGCAACACCTGTAACCTCCCAGCAAAGTCGATTGTTTTCCCCATGTCTACACGAGCCCAACGACGTTCGCCAGCGTGGCGCGCAACTTGATTTGGTAAATCTGGCAGATTGTTGAGTTCACTTTATGTTCTTGCTTTGGCTCTAATGCCGTGTTAACGATCTCTAGCGATGAAACGGAGGAGCCTGTGGTGGACGCGTTCGAAACCTCACCTGACAGCGACACGCGGATCGTCGATGGCGCCAGGCGGCGCGGTCGGGGCACACGCTCCAATGCCAGCAGCCGGTTTGATCGCGAAGTCCGCAGCGAGGAGGACGACGGCTGGGGCGTCCTGGACGACCTTCCGGCATTCAAGACGACAGTCGAGATCGACGCCAGCCGCACCATCATCGCCACCAACCAGTCGCCCGACATAAGTTTTGATCAGTCGATCAACCCCTATCGCGGTTGTGAGCATTGCTGTGTTTATTGCTATGCGCGGCCCACGCACTGTTATCTGGGCCTGTCGGCGGGGTTGGACTTCGAGAGCAAACTGTTCGCCAAGCCGAACGCCGCCGAACTGCTTGAGAAAGAACTGGCCAAGCCGGGGTACAAGCCGAAAGTGATCGCGCTTGGCGCCAACACAGATCCTTATCAACCGATCGAACGCACTTGGACCATCACGCGCCAGGTGCTGCAGGTTCTCGCCAAGGCCAAGCATCCCGTCGGCATTGTCACCAAGTCGGGACTGGTGACGCGCGACATCGATATTCTGGCGCCCATGGCCCGCGACGGACTGGTGAAGGTGGCGCTGTCGGTGACCACGTTGGATCGGTCAATCGCGCGCAAAATGGAGCCGCGGGCGAGTACGCCGCAGAAGCGGCTGGAAGCGATCAAAACGCTGTCTGAAGCCGGCATCCCGACGTCGGTGATGGTCGCGCCGATCATTCCAGCGCTCAACGACAGTGAAATCGAAGCCATCATGGCAGCGGCGCGCGACGCCGGCGCCAGCGAGGCCGGCTATGTGCTGTTGCGCCTGCCGCTGGAGATCAAAGACCTGTTCGCCGAATGGCTGGCGACCGAGTTTCCGGATCGGGCCTCCCGCGTCATGTCGATCCTGCGCAGCATGCGCGGCGGCAAGGATTATGACGCGCGCTGGTTCGAGCGGCAGAAGGGGAAAGGGCCTTATGCCGACCAGATCGCCCAGCGCTTCCGGCTGGCCTTGCGACGGTTGGGATTGAATGAACGAAAGTACCGCCTGCGCTCCGATCTGTTCGTGCGACCGGTCGTGATGGGAGGACAGCTTGCGTTGTTCTAGCGGGGGTTGCGATGCGTGAGCCAACGGGCCGCCCCTTGCGGCCGCGCGCCGATTTCCGGCTGGAAAGCCGGCATTTCGAAGCTGGCGTCCAAAACATCGTCGGCATCGACGAAGCTGGGATCGGGCCATGGGCGGGGCCGGTGGTCGCCGCAGCCGTGCGGCTCAATCCCAAGGCCCTGCCGCGCGGGGTCGCCGACAGCAAGATGCTGACAGCACGTCGCCGCGAGCTGTGTTTTGAAGAGATCATGGACCTTGCGAGCGTTGGGGTCGGTATTGCCGATGCCAGCCGGGTGGATCGCGACAACGTCTTGCGCGCCAGTCATTGGGCCATGGCACAGGCGGTGCGCGAACTTGGGTTTATGCCGGGCCTGGCGCTGATCGACGGCAAACATGTGCCGCCGCTCGATTGCCCAGCCGAGGCGATTGTCGATGGCGACGCGAAAATATTGTCGATCGCGGCCGCCTCAATCGTCGCCAAGGTTACGCGCGACCGCATCATGGTCGCGTTCGCCGCAGCCTGTCCGGGCTATGGCTTCGAAAAGCACAAGGGCTATGGCACCGCCGAACATCGCGCCGCCATAGCAAAGTTAGGTCTGACGCCGATCCACCGGCGCTCGTTCAAGCCGATCCAGGAGGCCGTGGCGGCGCAATCGGGCGAACAAAACGGCTCGCCGTTAACCCATGATGGGCGCAAATCGGAGTAGGATTACGGCGCGGCCAACACGTCCGCGCCGGTCAATCCCTAAAGTGAAGCAGGTTGCAACGGGTATGGTTCAGCGTTCCATGAGCGTGACAGGTCCTAAATTGGCGGTTGACCGCATCCTGATTGGCGATTGCCTTGCCGAACTGGCCAAGCTGCCCGACGGTTGCATCGACCTCGTCTTCGCCGACCCACCCTACAATCTGCAGCTTGATGGCGACCTTCTGCGCCCCAACAACACCGTGGTCGATGGCGTCCACCAGGCCTGGGACAAATTCCTGTCGTTCGAGGACTACGACCGCTTTTCGCGCGCCTGGCTGACGGAATGCCGCCGCGTTCTGAAACCAGACGGCGCCCTTTGGTTAATCGGCTCCTATCACAACGTCTTCCGGCTCGGCGCGGCGCTGCAGGACCTCGGCTTCTGGGTGCTCAACGATGTGATCTGGCGCAAGACCAACCCGATGCCGAATTTTCGCGGCCGGCGTTTCACCAACGCACACGAGACCTTGATCTGGGCCTCGCGCAGCCCCGCCTCGCGCTACACGTTCAACTACGAGTCCATGAAGGCGCTGAACGACGACTTGCAGATGCGCTCCGATTGGCTGTTGCCGATCTGCAGCGGTCCTGAGCGCATAAAAGACGCCGAGGGCCACAAGGCGCACCCGACGCAAAAGCCCGAAGCGCTATTGCTGCGCGTGCTGTTGGCGACAACACACCAGGGTGATGTGATCCTCGACCCGTTCTTTGGCACCGGCACCACCGGCGCGGCCGCGAGGCGGTTGGGTCGCCATTTCATCGGCATCGAGCGCGATCCGATCTATGCGCGGGTCGCAAAAGCCCGCATTGCCGCTGTCGAAGCTATGCCCGTGAGTGCGCTCGACCTCGGCCTGGGCAAACGCGCCGAGCCGCGCGTCGCCTTCGGCACCATCATCGAACTCGGCATCATGCCCGCAGGTAGCCGGTTGTTTGACGAGCGCCGGCGGCATACGGCCGAAGTGCGCGCCGACGGCACGCTGGTGCATGGCGACCTAAGCGGGTCCATCCACAAGTTGGGCGCCACGCTGCAAGGCCGCCCCGCCTGCAACGGCTGGACTTTTTGGCATTTTGAACGCCAGGGCCGCCTGAAACCGATCGATGAGTTGCGTGCGCAAGCCCGCAAGCAACTGGCTGTTGCGGCGGAATAGAACTGGAACCTCAGATCAGTCCCAGCGCCAGCAATTCTGCGCGCATTGCGGCCGGCATGCGCGAAATGTCACCGCCAAACCCGCCAGCCAGATCGGCGGGCGCGTCGTCCGCCGGCAGATAGCGCCAACCCTGAAAGGCGCGCCGCGGTGCGGGGCGCACCGGGATCAACTCAGGCGCCAGAATGATGTCGCAACGCGCAATCTTGTCCTCGCCGGTCACGGCGACCAGATCGATAATCGGCTGGCGCACCTGCACCACGGCCTTGATCACCCAATAAAGCGAGCCCTGGCCGATGATCTCGTCGCCGCGCTTGGGAAACATTCGGGTGCGGTGCCACAGCCGCGCGGTCCGTTTGTCCTTGCGAGCTTGCGCAAGTTTTTCGTCCTGCCAGCTCCGCAAATCCTCAATCGAGGTGCAGCCGACACAGAGTTTTATCAGGTGTAGGGTCATGCGCCGGTTATTCCACCGCCCGACTTCTGCCGCAACTCAGGTCCGGCGCCTTGGCGCTGCTTCGCTGTGGATTCACTGCGCAGAGTTCGGCTTGCCAACCGGCGCGGCTTGCCACTGGCCAGTGACGGATTTTCGGGCCGTCCCCTGCCCCGCCCTCAGACACGTCAAGGCGTCGCCTTCTGGCCACCGCCATCTGAGGCCACGTCGGTACCGTCCCGGCGTGCCGAAAGATCGCCGACAACCTCAATTTGCAAGCGCAGTCCTTCGGTTCCCGGAGCAAGTTTGACGACGCGGGCATGGCTGGGTGCCAACCAGAGCTTGAGCCCTTTGCCCAAGGGCACACTCTGCGTTTGCCGCAACAAATCCAGCGCCGCGGTGAGCCTGTCGTCAATGTTCACGGACACAGAGCCAGCAATGCCATCGACAAAGCGCTGGTCGATCAGAAACGGCAGGTCCTTGGCCCGCGCGCTTTGCTTGGCCGAACTGCCGAAGGCTTCGCATTGGGCCAGGACGAGGTCCGGGCTGCTGGGTTTCAATGCGGGAGTCGCAAGGTAATAGGCAACGCCTTCGCCGCCAAACCAAGCGCCGTTGGCCGGCAGACTGAGATGGACGCCAATGGCGAGACGTTTGCCAGAAGGGTAAAAACTCAACGACGCGACGCGGGCCTGCGCCAGTGGCGCATCGCTGACAATGGCGGGCACCGCCGGTAAGCGTGCGGCCGAAGCGGCGACCAGCGCTTGATAACCGATGTCGGCCGGCAGCAGAATGCCGCCGCCGCCTGGTTCGGCTCCCGACCCCAACGACAGCATGGGTGAGGGCGGCAGCGGCGCCGGCCGGTCTCCCAGGTAGGTCTGCAACTTCGCCGCAATCGCCATGCGCAGCTGAACGCCTGCGGAGGTCGCAGCCAGACCGCCAAAGCGCAGGCCAACTGGCGTCCCTCGCATCCAGATCTGACGCTCTTGCGACAGCGCAACAGGATAATGCAGATAGCGCCAGACCAGCTCAACTTCGGTGCGCAGCGTCTCCGGCACCAAACCGGCAGCGGCGGCCGGCGACAGTTTCGACAATTTCTGCGTCAGCACCGCTTCAACATCGGCCTGCACGCTGGTTTCGCCATCCAGCACTTTTATCTTGGCGCCCTGGGGCCAGGTGTAGCCCTGGCCAAGTTTGAGGGTGGCTTGCCAGCGCTCGTCCATGGTCAAGGCAAAGGACGCAGTGACAACCAGCGAACCGGCCATCGGTGTGGCCGGCCCCGCGCCGACCGGTTGTGCTGTGAGCTCGTAGCGTAACGGAATGGCCAGTTCGAGCCCTTGCACTGTGCCACTGACCTTGGCTTGGCCATCGCGGACGATGCGCCCCCAAATCCGGGCATCGAGACAGACCTGTTTGGTCCCGCTGGTCTGGCACGCCGCGCGCGGCACCCGGCGCGCAATCTGGGCGACATCGCCAGGCAGCAGGCGGACGATCTCGTCTTCGGTCTTGCCAAGATTGACGGGCGCTGAAACGTAGATCGCGGCTGGCGCGCTCTCAGCGACGGATGTTTCGGTCGATTCGGGCGGTTTGGCTGTGAGGTCGGCGGGGCGTTCGCAGCCGGCCAGCAATGCGACCAGCGTCAACGCCGCGGCAAGTCGGACAAGTGGATCGCCAATACGCACGCTACTGTCCCCGAAATTATGCTTTGCACGGCATCAGATAGAAAAGCCGGCGCACCAGCGCCGCTGCGCGAGCTTCGTCCTGGCGCCCCCACCATGCCCATCCCGGATGGCATGGGTTATTCACGGCACGTCATAACCCCCTGGTCGGGAACGACTTTAGCGACGGGTTCAACGCCGGGCAATGGTCAACATGGGTCTTGGGATCGGGCAACCGCAGCTTTGGTTAGCTTTGCCCGGGCGCCAGCAGCTGGGCGATCAACCAGACATTCAGTCCGCTGATCAGCAACGCCACGGCGAGACCCAGCCCTGTCAGCCAGCGCGGAGCGATCAGCGCGCCCATATGGGTGCGGTTGGCGGTGAACATCAACAGCGGAAACATGGCGAACGGCAGTTGCAAGCTCAAGATGACCTGGCTGAGGATCAGCAGGCGTCCAATCGACGCCTCGCCGAACCACATCACGGTGATGATCGCCGGCACGATGGCGATGGCCCGGGTGACCAAGCGGCGCAGCCAGTTTGGCAACCGGATGCGCAGGAACCCCTCCATGACGATCTGTCCCGAGAGCGTCGCCGTGATGGTGGAGTTGAAACCGCAAGCCAGCAGAGCGACTGCAAACAACGTGGCGGCCATCGGCGCGCCGAGCAGCGGGGCGATGAGCCGGTAGGCATCGGAGATATCGGTCACCGCTGCTTGGCCATGCGCATTGAAGGCGGCGGCGGCGATAATGATGATCGAGGCATTGATGACCAGCGCGAACAGCAGCGCGATAATGGTGTCGAGCGTTACGAACCGCAGCGAGCGCCGCCGCTCATCGATGCCTTCGCCGAGATCTCGCGTCGTCTGGGGCAGGCTGGAATGCAGGTAAAGATTGTGCGGCATGACGGTCGCCCCGATCATACCAATGGCAAGATAGAGCGCCGTGCTGTTCGAGAGCACCAGCGTGTTTGGCAACATGCCGGACGCAACGGCGCTCCATTGCGGTCGGGCCAGCAGAACTTGGCCGAAGAAACAAACCGCGATCAGCACCAACAGCGCCATCACGAAGGCCTCGATCCAGCGGAAGCCAAGGCGCTGCAGGGCCAGGATCAAGAACACATCGGCCGCCGTCAGCAGCGTGCCGACGCCGATCGGGATGCCGAACAGCAAGTTGAGCCCGATCGCGGTGCCTATGACCTCGGCCAGATCGGTGGCGCAAATGGCGAGTTCGGCCAGCACCCACAACCCCAGCGACACCGGTCGCGGCAGCGCTTCCCGGCACATCTGCGCCAGATCGCGATTGCTGGCGATGCCGAGCCGGGCCGCCAGCGACTGCATGACGATGGCCATCAGGCTGGACAGCAGCGCCACGAACAGCAGCTGATAACCGAAAGCCGACCCGCCAGCGATGGAGGTCGCCCAGTTGCCGGGGTCCATGTAGCCGGTGGCGACCAGATAGCCGGGGCCGACGAACACCAGGAACTGGCGCCAGAAACCGCGTGGTTGCCCGCCTGCGCTGGGACCGGCGCCTCTCAGAATGTCTTCAGCCGTGCCAGCTTTCGCCACGTGAAGCCTTTTCAACTTGTTCGCTACTGATCATTCCAGGGGTTTGCGGGTCAGGTCAAGCCTCGCGCGGCAATCCGTGGCGTGCCGCGATAGGCGATTGCTGCTAGCAGGGGGATGTAAGCTGCGACCCATCATCGGCAAGGCCCTTCGATGTCCCGACCTCCGATCTATTTTCTGCGCCACGGTGAAACTGACTTTAACGCCGCCGGTCGGCTCCAAGGTCGGCTGGACATCCCGCTCAACGTCAAGGGGCGGGGGCAAGCTGCACGCAATGGCGCCATGCTGGCCGAGTTGATCGACAAGCCGGCGGCTATGCATTACGTCGCCAGCCCGCTGTTGCGCACCCGGCAGACGATGCAGATTGCGCGTGATTGCCTGAAACTGCCCGAAACGCCGTTCGATTTTGACGACCGGCTGTTGGAGATCAACTTCGGGCGCTGGGAAGGTAAGACCTGGGACGAGATCAAGCGCGACGACGCCACCGAACACGATGCCCGCAAAGCCGACGGTTACAATTATGCCGCGCCGGACGGCGAGAGCTACGCCATGGTGATGGCGCGCGTCGAAAGCTGGCTGGCGGACGTCACGCGTCCAACCGTCGTGGTGGCCCATGGCGGCATCATGCGTTGCCTGCGTGGACACGTTCTGGGTCTTGCGCCAGAAGCGATGCTGCATCTGACCGTGCCGCAGGATAAGGTGATGCTGATCGAGGGCGGTGCGGTGCGGTTGTTGTAACCATCACCGCCAATGACGTAGGGGCGACCCGTGGGTCGCACTCGTGCAGCATACCGCGCCGCTATCGGGCGACCCACGGGTCGCCCCTACGCCACCGGCCCCAATCGCGCATGTCCTTGTTTGGCTTTCGAACTCCTACGGACGACCCCAATGTCACACAACACCTTCGGACACATCTTCCGCCTCACCACCTGGGGCGAAAGCCACGGACCGGCCATCGGCTGCGTGGTCGACGGCTGCCCACCCGGCATCACGCTGACCGAGGCCGACATCCAGCCTTATCTGGACAAGCGCCGGCCAGGGACGTCGCGCTTCACCACCCAGCGCCAGGAACCCGATACCGTCCGCATCCTGTCGGGCGTGTTCGCCCGCCCAAGCGGTCCGCAGTTGACCACCGGCGCCTCGATTGCGCTGCACATTGACAATGTGGACCAGCGCTCCAAGGACTACGGCGACATCGCCCAGAAATTCCGCCCCGGCCATGCCGATTATACGTACCAGGCCAAATATGGCGTTCGCGACTACCGCGGCGGCGGGCGGTCGTCGGCGCGCGAGACGGCGATGCGGGTGGCCGCCGGCGCCATCGCGCGCAAAGTGCTGGCGGGAGTGACCATCCGGGGGGCGCTGGTGCAGATGGGGCCGCACAAGATTGCGAGGGAAAATTGGGACTGGGCCGAGACGGACAAAAATCCGTTCTTCTCGCCCGACGCCAAGTCGGTCGCGCAGTGGACGGAGTTTCTGGACGCCACGCGTAAAAGCGGGTCCTCCACCGGCGCCATCATCGAAGTGGTGGCCGAGGGCGTTCCGGTCGGCTGGGGCGCGCCGCTCTACGGAAAGCTCGACCAGGACCTGGCCGGCGCCATGATGAGCATCAACGCCGTCAAAGGGGTCGAGATCGGCGATGGTTTCGCCGCCGCCATGCTGTCGGGCGAAGACAACGCCGACGAAATGCGCGCGGGCAAGGACGGCAAGCCGGTGTTTCTCTCGAACCACGCGGGCGGCATTCTGGGCGGCATTTCGACCGGACAGCCCGTGGTCTGCCGTTTTGCTGTCAAACCGACCTCGTCGATCCTGTCGCCGCGCCGCACCATCGACGTCGATGGTCACGATACCGATATTCTGACCAAGGGGCGTCATGACCCCTGCGTTGGCATCCGCGCGGTGCCGGTGGGCGAGGCCATGATGGCGCTTGTGCTGGCCGACCACATGCTGCGGCACCGGGCGCAGAATGGCGCCGGGACGTGAACGACACTCCGCTCTCGGTGTCATCCTCGGGCTTGTCCCGAGGATCCATTCCTCAAATTGCGCTGGCGTTCATTACCTGCCGCACCCGACGCGATGGCGCACCGGCGGTGATCTCCATCGACTGAAGCATCAGCCGCTCAATGGATCCTCGGGACAAGACCGAGGATGACACCATCAGGATGCCTAACCTATGCCGGGACCGTCCAAACCCAAGCGCATCCTGATCCTCACCGGCTCAGGCATTTCGGCCGAGAGCGGGATTTCGACGTTTCGCGACAAGGGCGGGATATGGTCAAAATACAAGGTCGAGGATGTGGCGACTCCCGAGGGGTACGCCAAAAATCCTGCGATGGTGCTCGAGTTCTACAACATGCGGCGGCGTTTGCATCATACAGTGGCGCCGAACCCGGCCCATCTGGCGCTGGCCCGGCTGGAGCGCAAGCATGCCGGAGAAGTGCTGATCGTTACCCAGAATGTTGATCAGCTGCATGAACTGGCCGGCAGCCGTAACCTCCTTCACATGCACGGAGAAGTCTTCAAGGCCTGGTGCACGGCCTGCCACAAGCGCAGCAAGTGGCGCGAGGACCTGACGCTGGCGACAGTGTGCCCGAGCTGCTCACAGGTGGCGTGCATGCGTCCCGACGTGGTGTGGTTCGGCGAGACGCCGTACTATCTGGATGTTATTGGCGAAGCGCTGGCTGAGGCCGATCTGTTCCTATCCATCGGCACCAGCGGGACGGTTTATCCAGCGTCCGGATTTGTCGGCGTGGCGAAACGGAGAGGCACACGAACGGTTGAGTTGAACCTGGAGCCGTCGCATGGCGCATCGTTGTTCGACGAGGCCATCCACGGACCGGCGGGCACGATAGTGCCGGAGTATGTTGAGAGTCTGCTGGCGTAGGGGCGACCCGTAGGTCGCCCTCGGATGGCGCGCCGTGCCGTTAGAGGTCGACCCACGGGTCGCCCCTACATCGCCCGGCCATAGATCGACACTATTACCGCGCGCCGCGAAAACTGATCTCTGTTTGGCCCGACGACAACGGCGCCGCCGTCTGGGCTTGCACCGGAGCCTGAGCCTGCCCTTGGCCAACTGCCACCGACGGCGGCACGCGTCCGGCTGCAATGCTCACTGCAGCGCGACGCTCACCGTCATGGCCGCCCTGCTGGAACAGTTTTATGCCGGTCCAGGCCAGGCCACTGTCGGGGAACTCTTCTACGCAACGCAAATAGGTTCGTACGGCGTCCTCGCCGCGATCCTGCCAGAGGTCGCAATAGGCCATGTTCAGAAGGCCCATCTCGCGATAGCTGGTGCGGCTGGTCGAGAGCAGGAAAATGTAGCGCATCTCATCCAGCCAGGGATGGCGATGGAAGAATTCATAGCTCTTCTGAAATTCCGCGATCGCCAATTCCTGCCTGCCTTCACGCGCGTAATGCATGCCGCGGCGGTGATGCGAGGTCAGGAACAAGCGGATGACGATGGCCATGATCAGATAGGCAAGCGTCGCCGCCAGGATGGGCTTGATGACGCCGAAGTAGTTGGCTGCGCCGATGAAGATGGCGATGATCAGCAGCTGCAGGAATAGCGATACCCAGGCGATCTGGTGGATGACCGGGATCGGAATGCGCGGCGGCTCAACGGCAGCCTCTTGCGTCGCGCGCACCGCCGGACGACGACCCGGAGCGCCATCACGTCCATTGCTCATACTCATGGGCTACTCCTGGTCGTTACGCTCAAATGTTCCATGAGGCGCGGCATGATCTCGACAAAGTTGCAGGGCCGGTGCCGGCTGTCGAGTTGCCAGCGCAAGATACCGTCCCAGGCATCCCGGCAAGCGCCAGGGGACCCTGGAAGGCAGAAGATATAGGTTCCCTGCGCCAGACCGCCACAAGCTCTTGATTGGATGGTTGACGTTCCAATCTTGTCATAGCTGAGGCGGTGGAAGACGGCAGAGAAGCCATCGATCTCTTTTTCGAACAAAGGCTTAACGGCTTCGACTGTTACATCGCGGCCGGTAAAGCCGGTGCCGCCGGTGGTCAACACCACATCGACGCCCTTGTGCTCGATCCAGGATTTTACACGCGCACGAATGGTGGGAGCGTCGTCGCGTAACAGGTCGCGCTCCGCGAGACGGTGACCGGATACGATCAGCAGCTCAGCAAGCGTGTCGCCGGACTTGTCGTTCGTGAGGTCGCGCGTATCCGACACCGTCAGCACGGCGATGTTCAGCGGGATAAAGGCTCGGGTTTCGTCGATCCTGGTCATCGCGCCAGCATAAAGGACTTGACAGGATTTGTAGAGTCTCGACATGCGGCCTGCATCCCACAGGCGTAAGACGAGGAAACAGCGACTGATGAGCCGCCTGCGCGGTGCTGGGAGACGAGGTTCCGCCGTTACCCTAAAACCGCTTCGGAATGTGCGTGAATCGCTCCCGCTTCACCGGCACTGGAGCCTTTGCCTTTGGCGGCGGCGGCATGTCCTTCCTCGGCGGCGCCACCGCGATTTCCGTCAGTCCGCGGATCAGCACGCGTACCGCCTTCAGCCGCCCGACCGGATCGGGCCATTCGGCCTTGTAGACGAATTTCTGGTCGGGCGTGACTTTGGCCGTGTCCTGATTGTCGTGGATGAACCACAGCAGGCCGGCCGGATTGGGGAACGATTTGGCCCGGAACGCGATGCTCACGCCCTTCGGCCCGGCATCCACCTGCGCGATGTTGGCCTTGCGGCACAGGCCTTTAATTTCCATCACTTCAAGCAGATAGCCCACTTCGTCCGGCAGCGGACCGAAACGGTCGACCAACTCGCCTGCGAACGAGTCGATGTCCGTCTTGTCTTCGAGACCCGACAGCCGCCGGTAGAGGCCGAGCCGCAAGTCGAGATCGCTGACATAGGTATCGGGGATGAGCACCGCCGTGCCGATGGCGATCTGCGGGCTCCACTTCTCCTCGGTCTCGGCCCCGCCGCCCTCCTTGAGGTTGGTGATCGCCTCTTCCAGCATGGACTGGTAGAGTTCGAACCCGACCTCGCGGATGTGGCCCGATTGCTCATCGCCGAGAATGTTGCCGGCGCCGCGCAGATCGAGATCGCGCGAGGCCAGCGCAAAACCGGCACCCAACGTGTCCAGCGACTGCAGCACTTTCAGCCGCTTCTCGGCGCCTTCCGACAGCGCCTTGGTCGCCGCCGTGGTGAAGTAGGCATAGGCGCGCGTCTTGGACCGGCCGACGCGGCCGCGCAGCTGGTAGAGCTGGGCGAGGCCGAACATATCGGCGCGGTGCACGATCAGCGTGTTGGCCGTGGGCACGTCTAGGCCGCTCTCCACGATCGAGGTAGAGAGCAACACGTCGTATTGCCCGTCGTAGAAGCCGGTCATGATGTCTTCCAGCGCGCCCGCCCCCATCTGGCCGTGGGCGCGCGCCAGCCGCAGTTCTGGCGCGGCTTCCTGGATGAAGGTCGCGATCTCGTCGAGATCGGCGATGCGCGGCACGACATAATAGGTCTGGCCGCCGCGATAGCGCTCGCGCAACAGGGCCTCGCGGAGAATCATCGGATCGAAGGGCGTGATGAACGTGCGCACCGCCAGCCGATCCACCGGCGGCGTGGTGATGAGCGACAGCTCGCGCACCCCGGTCAAAGCGAGCTGCAGCGTGCGCGGGATTGGCGTCGCCGTCAGAGTCAACACATGCACATCCTCGCGCAGCCGCTTCAAGCGCTCCTTGTGGCCCACGCCGAAGTGCTGCTCCTCGTCGATGACCAGCAACCCAAGGCGCTTGAAATCGACCGACTTCGAC
>JANMVX010000232.1:0-19209 GCA_031393505.1 Hyphomicrobiaceae bacterium
CCGGCTGGCACCGGCCTGCGCATGCCTTGACATGAAGAGCATCGGAAAGCCGTGTACGGGAAAACCGTCCGCACGGTTTGATGAGGGAGGACAGGGATGCCGAACGCAATAGCGTCAGGGCTACCTGTCCTCTACTCTACCTGACCTCACGAGCTTTCGATGGCTGTCAGTGCAGGAAGGCACGGAACGGCCGGCTTCGGGCGGGCCGATGCTTTGGAGACGTTACGGCGGCCAGCAATGGCGGTGATCTCATCAGCGGTGCAGCCGACCTCAGCAAGTCGCTGCGCGGCGGCCTTGCGCAGACCATCGGTGACACACCGATCTGGCAATCCGGCCAGCGCGATTTTGATCGCCATGAAATTCCCGAAACCGCTTGGGGTGAAGGGTTTCCCAAAAGTGGTCACCAGAATTCGCCCGCCCCGGCGGGGCCAAGCGGCCAGGGCAGCCTGAAGATCAGGATGCAGTGGGACGGACATCGTAGCGCTGAACTTGCTGTGGGCGAGGCTGATCGAGCCGTTGGCGACATCGTCCCAGGCCATCCGCACGACGTCAGATCGGCGCTGACCGGTGCATAGAAGCAGCGCGAATGCCGTCCGCTCGCATGTTCCTTGGGGCCAGCGCGCCTCGAAGGCTTCGATCTCATCGTCAGTCCAGGCGTGACATGCGCCGGGTGCGAAGCTCGTCACCCCGGCGGTTGGATCGTCAGTGCGCCAGCCGGTTGCGATGGCGAATGTCATCAAGATACGAATTGTCTTCAGCAGATCGTTGGCCGCGCCAGGAGTGTCGGCACGCTTTGCGATCAAGCGGCGCACGTGTTCATGGTTCATTGCGGCCACAAGCCGATGCTCGATATTCTCATCGTGCACAAAGCGCTCGATGACGCGTTGATAGTTGATCTGGGTCGTCGTTGCGCACCAGGACCGCCACGCACAATGGCGCGGCCGCGCAAGCCAGTCCTGATATCTTTCGCGGTCTTCCCTGCCTTCACATCGCGCATGAACGCTTCGATATCGGCGACGCGCACCTCGGAAATCTTTCTGCGGCCAAGTAGCGGCATTGCATGGTGGCGGAGGCGAGCGAGCGTATTGCGCCGGCTGGTATCCTTCAGGTGATCGACGCCCTCGCGCGCATAGAGATCGATCAGGTCGGCGACTGTCATCGCGCGCCGCTTGGCGTTGCGGTCCGATGCCGGATCGGACCCCTTGGCGGCGGCCAGCAGGATGTTGCGCGCTTCGGCGCGAGCTTCATTGACAGTCAAAGTGCCATAGCGCCCAACCGTGAAGCGTCGTGTCGTGCCCGTTCTGCCGCCACCGGCGCGGTACTGGGCAATAAAGGTCTTGGAGCCTCCCTTGCGCACCCTGAGACCGAAGCCGGTCAAGTCGCTGTCCCAAACGAAGACATCCCGATCGGTCGCCGCTGTCGCATCGACGACACGCTTTGTGAGCTTCACGTCGGACATGCCATGCCTCCTTGACTGGTGGCGCTGGGAAGCACCGATTTAGCAATTGACGGAGGGGTACGACAAGATCAAGTAAGTCCGACTCAATAAAATCAGTCACTTAAGATGCTTTCGGCAACTCCCGGAAACCCCGGAATACCGCAAGGCCAACCTTGACAAGGTTAGGGTCGAGGGTTCGAATCCCTTCGCCCGCTCCAGTTGCTCTCATAAAATCAATGACTTACGAAAGCGTTTCGCGGCGTGGCCGACACTCCGTCAGGCTATTGGAGTGCGTCGCCCAGCACTGACGCGTTCAGCCGGACGACAAGTTTGGCGGGCGTGTCGCGTGCGAGGCTGCGCGCGTAGCGCGATGCGCCACCCGCTGTCAGGAGCCGCATCGTATCGGGCTTGCCGGCCTTGGTGGCCAGCAACAGCGCGGTTTCGCCGTCGACGTTTTTTTGGTCGAGACTGGGCGTTGAGGGCAGCAGCTGGGCGATGCAGTGCGCCTGTCCGCCCGCCGCCGCCAGCATCAGGGGCGTGTTTCCGGCCGTGTCCAGGGCCGCGGCAGACCCGCCGTTGGCGATGAGCAGGGCGGCGATATCGCTGTGACCGCGCGCTGCCGCGGCGTGCAGCGGGGTCAGGCCATCCGTATCGGCCGTTTGCGCCAGCGCGCCTTTGGAGAGCAGAAACCTCGTCAGCCAAACGTTCCCGCGTTCGGCGGCGTACCACAAAGGCGTGCGGCCGAGATTGTCCGCGCTCAAGAGGTCGTCTGTGCTGAGAATGTCGGTAAGCGGTCGCGCATCTGGGCAGTTCCTGGCGATGATTTGGGCAAGGGCTTGGTGGCCTGTCGCGCTTCGGGCTTTTCGCGTCTGCCGCTGCGCCGCCCGGAGCATTCCGGCGTCGCAATGCGCTGCCGCATTAAGCAACGGCGTCTCACCTGCGGCATCCGGCCGGTCCGCATCGGCGCCGGCGTCGAGCAACAGCTGGAACATGTGGTCGTCCCCGCCGCGCGCGGCCCAAAGCAGGGCGGTGAGCCCACGCTTGTCGGCCGCATCAACGCGGGCGCCAGCGGCGATCAGGGCCGAGGCCAGGGTGCGATTGCCAGCGCGCACGGCGGCGATCAGCGGCGTCAGGCCGTCTGTTGGCGGCTCATTTGTGCGGGCGCCCAAGTCGAGGGCGGTAAAGCCCTGGAATTTTCGCGCCGCAACCATGATCAACCAACCGGGCCCACCTGCGGATGGCTCCGGCAGGCCGTCAATGACGGCGGTTTGGCCCGTTCGTGGGGGAGCCGCCAGCGTTGCGCTTAGCGTTTCCGTTGTGACGATGTCGGACAAATGCGACAGCAGACGGCTGGCGTCAGCATTGCCCGCCCCGGCCGACTGTCGGAGCAGTGACCGGGCGCGGCCTTCGTCGCGCGGCAGGCCAGACCCCAAGCGCAACAGCACCGCCAGCCGATATTGCGACAGCGGATTGCCGGACTGCGCCGAAGGCTCGAGGCGTTTGGCGGCGGCCGCGAACCGGCGCGCGGCAATGAGCTTTTGGTACGGATCATCGCCCGCCCAGGCGGATGGAAAACTGAGGCCGGTGGCCATCAGGACGGCCAAGGCGATCACACGAAAAACCCTACGCCGTGCCATACTTCGTTTCCATATCGATGCCGCAGGCGCGCAAAAAGTCGAAGGGTAGGATGCCGCCGGCGCACACAATGACGGCGTCGTTTCTGATCGTCCTGGCGCCGCCGTCCAGCGCCAGAACGGCGTGATCGCGACCAATGCTGGCGACCGTGGATTTGAACAAAAGATCGATCCTGCCCTTGGCCGCCAGACCTTTCACGCTGTCGCGGTTCTTGGCGCGGGCGCGGCCGAAGGTGGGGCCACGGTAGGAGAGGGTGACCTGTGTCCCCGCTTCCAGCGCGAGGCTCGCAGCGGCTTCGAGCGCGCTGTCGCCACCGCCAACCACCAGCACATGCTTGCCCCGGTACTGGGCCGGGTCGATGAGCTGATAGACGACCTTGGGCTGGTTCTCGCCTGGCGCACCAAGTTGGCGGGGCGTGCCGCGACGGCCGATCGCCAGCAGCACGGCCCGGCAGGCGAGCGCGCCGCGATCTGTATGAACTATAAAACCGGCGCCCTCGGGAACAATGTTCTCCACCCGCTCGCGGAAGCGAATGGCAAGCTTTTCGCGCGACTCGATATCTTTCCAGAACGCGAGCAGCTTCTCCTTGGATACCTCGCGAAAATTGACCTCGCCGACAATCGGCAACATCGCGGGCGCGGTCATGACCACTTTTCCGCGCGGGTATTTGAAGACCGTTCCGCCGAGATCGTCCTGTTCGATGACAGCGTAGGAGAGGCCCTTCTGCTTGGCCGCAAGCGCCGCGGAAATGCCGGCGGGGCCGGCCCCGACGATCACCAGGTCGAGGCGGCCCGATTGGTGCAGACCAGGAAGGTTGGCGATGGCGTCGACGGCCTGCTGGCCCTGTGTCACGGCGTTGCGGATGAGGCCCATGCCGCCCAGTTCGCCAGCGATGAAAATGCCGGGTACGTTGGTTTGGAAGTCGGCCCCCACCACGGGAAGGTCGACCCCGCGCTCGGCGGTGCCGAACACCAGACGGATGGCGTCGGTGGGGCAGGCGGCCTTGCAGGCGCCGTGGCCGATGCAGTGGCTCGGCTCAATCAGATCCGCTTTGCCGCCGATCAGGCCGAGCACGTCGCCTTCCGGGCAGGCCATGGTGCAGGTGCCGCAGCCCAAGCAACTTGCCGCATCGATCACTGGATGCAGTGAGGTGGGTTCGGAAAGCCCGGCTTCGATGGCGGCTCGCTTGATGGCCGTGGCGTGCTCGGCGGTGCTGCGCCGGGCCTTGAGATAGAGGCCATAGGCCATGGTCAAAGCCACGAGATAGGGCGCGTACAGCGGCAAGGTTTCCATGCGGGCGCGATCTTGGCTAGCGACAGGTTTTCGACCCCTTCCGCCGTCTGAGGGCCGGGCAGGATCGCCGCATCATGGTCAAGAACATTTAATGTTTTGCTGACACCCACCCATGTGGGCCAGCCTGCCGACGCTTCCCGGATTTCGGCGCGCTCTTTCTTTCTTGCGCGCCGAACATCCGGGATCTTTACCTGCCCGAGGGAGCAACAGCGCCAACCGCGCGACCTGTTTTCTCACGCGCTGCACCAGATGGGCGCAGCCGCACCAGGAAAAGTCCCGGATATTTGCCACGCGAAGGCGCGCGTCAAATTCCAGCAGGCGCGTGGGACCTTTCGCATGCCGATATGAGAGGGGCGGCGCGTCGTTCACGGTTTGCCAAGACCCTAGAGATTAAATGTCCGCAGCGATGCCGGCGGGCATCTTCGATGGGGGCAGGCATGAGCCGCGCGCTGTTGCGTCTGAAGCAATCACCGGCAACCGCTGCGCCGACGCTGCTGCGCCTGCGCAAGCCGCTGTTGAAAAAGCCCGTGGTTGCGCCCGAAGCGCCGCCGGCCGCAGCACTGCCGCAGGTGTCATCGTCCCGCCCAGCCTCGCAGCGTCTGACGGAGTATGCCGTCCTGATGGCCGCGGCGGTCGCCGTCACCTACGGCTATGCGTTCAGGCACTCCGACGCGTTCGTCCCTTATGAAGGGGCCGGTTACTATCTGGGTATTGCAGGCGGCGTCGGGATACTGTTGCAGCTGTTCTATGGCTACGCAAAACGACTGCGCGTGTTTCACAACGTCACGGCTTCGCGCGCCGTGTTTCATCTACATATGATGCTTGGGCTGGGGGCGCCGATCCTCATTCTCTATCACTGCAAATTTTCCTGGGGCGCCAGGAACAGCAATGTCGCGCTGATCGCCATGCTCTTGGTAGTCGCAAGCGGCCTGGCGGGACGCATCGTCCGTCGCAAGATCCAGGCGGGTCTGCGCGACCGGGCAATCGACAAGGATCTGGCGCAAGCGCGTGCGGAGTATCTTCGCGACATTCTGGATGTTGATGGGAGCGACGCCGGATGGCTGGTTGCGAGGCGATTGTCGGCTTTGACCGCGCTTGCCGTTGCGACGGATACGTCCTTGGCCAGGCAACTCTGGGTCGCGATCCGCGCTCCTTTCATCGTCGGCATGGCGCGGCTAGAATTCGCGCGATTGATTCGCGGAGCAGTGATCAAAAATGCAACCTTGTACGGATGGTCAGCCGAGGAGCAGATCCACTTCCGCGAACTCGCAAACCGGCATGTCACTGATTTTCTTAGGGCGTACTATACCGTTCCCCCACTCGTGGTGTGGGAGCGTCTCTTGTCGTTCTGGCGTCTGTTGCACGTGCCGCTCTTCTATTTCCTGGTGCTTGCCGGCCTCACGCATGTGGTCGCCGTCCACTGGTATTGACCCGTGACACCAATTTTCAGCGATGACGACTCGTCATCTCCGAGGACGGCTGCAGGCCCAGTGGGCCCTCGCCGCTCGAAGATGACGGAAACGGACATCATCGGTCATCATCAATGAAGATTGGTATGACTGATATGGCTTGGCTGGCCCGGCTCGGCGTCGTCCTGCTGATGCTGTTTGGCGCGGCATCCCTGGGACTTGCGCAGAACACCGTCGAAAGCCTGGTTCAACCGGACGCGCTGTCAGCCGCCCATGCCAAACTCGAGGCCGATTGCAGCTCCTGTCATCGGGCGTTCGGCAAGGCCGCGCAGACCTCGCTGTGCGCCGATTGCCACAAGGCCGTCCGCGACGACATCGCCAAAGGCACGGGTTTTCACGGCAGGGAGCCGCTGGTCCGGAAGTCGGAGTGCTTCAACTGCCACGCCGAACACAAAGGCCGCGACTTTAAGCCGGCGCGGTTCACGGCCATCACTTTCGATCATGCCAAGACGGATTTTCCATTGGCGGGCAAACATGCGGGGGTTGAGTGCAGCGGATGTCACAAGCCGGGTAGGAAATTGTCAGAGGCGCCAAAGACTTGCGTCGGCTGCCATGACGCCGATCAGCCGCATAAAGGCAATCTGGGGACGGAGTGCCAATCCTGTCATGGCGCCTCGGACTGGACGAGTATCGCGCCCTTCGATCATGGCAAAACGCGCTTCCCGCTGCTCGGCGCCCACGTCAGGACCACATGTTTCTCGTGCCACGTCGGCGAAGTCTATCAGGGACTTTCGAGCGCCTGCGCCGCGTGTCACGCCGTGCAGGATGTGCACTCCGGCCGCTTTGGCGCCGATTGCGAGGCGTGCCATACGGTCGACAATTGGAAGCACAAGGCCTTCGATCACGGCAAAGCCACCGGGTTTATACTCGCGGGTGCCCATGCAACGGCCTCCTGCAGCCAATGCCACGGCGCGACCCTGACGTCCAAGCCGCCCAAGGGTTGCGCCGCGTGTCATGCCGCGCAGGACGCTCACAAGGGCCAGCTTGGAAAGGATTGCGCGGCCTGCCACCAGACGGCGGCCTGGCGGCAGGACGTTACGTTCAACCATGCAAAGACGAAATTTCCGCTGCTCGGCCAGCATGCCGCCGTGGCGTGCGAAGCCTGCCATGCCACCCCCGCGTTCCAGGACGCCCGCGCCAAATGCGCCGCCTGCCACAAGGATGCCGCCGTGCATGACGGGCGCTTCACGGGGCGGTGCGAGACCTGCCACACGGCAAACAGCTGGAAAGAGATTGTCTTCGATCATGGCCGCGACACCAAGTTCAAACTGACGGGCGTCCACGCCAAAACCGGCTGCAACGCCTGCCACAAGCAACGGAACGTGTCATCCGCTGCTCTGCCCACGGATTGTTACTCCTGCCACAGGGCGCAGGATGTGCATCGCGGCGCGTTCGGCAGGGATTGTGCGGCCTGCCACGCGACCTCAAGTTTCAAAACGGCGGTCATCCGTAAATAGTTGTTAGGACGAATCACCTCCACTGGTTGCCCGGGTAATCGTGCGTCCTCTGCAACTTTTCGGAATGACCGTCTTTGTTCGCCCGCGCCCACCCGCGACCTGGATTTGTCAGGCTGGCCGCTCTTTGCTTGGCCGCCGTGCTGTCGTTCGCCAGCCCCGCAGCGGCCGAGATCCGCATCGACAAATCCTTTGACCATCGCTCGACCGGTTTCGAACTGACGGGAAAGCACGTCGAGGTGCGCTGCGAGACCTGCCACGGCGGCGCGCGCTTCAAGGGCACGCCGAAGGCCTGCGCTTCGTGTCACGACGGCGCGGCGGCTTCTGGCAAGAGCGTCGATCATCCGCCAACAACCAGTCTCTGTGCCGATTGTCACGCCACGACGCGCTGGAAGGACGTGACGGTCGATCATTCGAAGGTTGCCGAAAATTGCGCAAGCTGCCACGACGGAAAAATCGCGACCGGCGAAACCAGGTCCCACATTCGCAGCAACACTCTGTGTGCCGATTGCCATCGGGTGAGCAGCTGGCAGGTTCCTCGCTTCGATCACGCCCTGACCGTGTTGCCCTGCGCCAGCTGCCATGACGGCCGGCGCTCAACGGGTAAGCCCGCAACGCACATTCCGGCCACGAGTGATTGCGCGCAGTGCCATGCCACAACCAATTGGCGCGTGGCCCGCTTCGACCACACAGGCATCGCCGGAGCCTGCGCGAGTTGCCACAACGGCCGGGCCGCCAGCGGCAAGTCGCGCAACCATCCGCACACGACCAATACCTGCGAGGACTGTCATTCGCTCCGCGTCTGGAGCCCGGTGGTCCGGTTCGATCACGCCTCAGCCCTTGGAACCTGCGTGAGTTGCCACAATGGCCGTGTACAGATGTCGAGCGGCCCCATCGAGGGCAAGAGCCGCACGCATTTCAAGACCACGGATAGCTGCGACGCCTGCCACACGACTGCGAATTGGACCGTTAATCGCTTTGATCACGGTGCAGCTCTGGGAACCTGCGTCTCGTGCCACGACAACCGCCATCCCCCCGCAGGCGGCAAGGGGCGCCGGCATTTCGCCACCAGCCTGCGTTGCGACAGCTGCCACGCCGTGACGGCCTGGTCGCCTTCGAGGTTCGACCACGGCGAGGCCCAAGGGTCTTGCATGTCGTGTCACGATGGCAGTCATTCTCCCGCCCCCGGAAAGGGCCGCAGGCATTTTGCCACGACGGTCGCCTGCGCGGGCTGCCACGAGGTGAGGACCTGGACCACCTTGGTCTTCGATCACGGCGAAGCGCAGGGTACCTGCTTTTCTTGCCATGACGGTCGCCATACACCTGCCGTCACCAAGGGCCGCCGCCATATCCCCGCGCCGAACACCTGTGAGGACTGTCACTCGACCAACAGTTGGGTGGTTCAATGAGCCGGTCCAGCATTCTCATGGCGATCACGCTCGCCATGGCATCGACGCCACTCTGTCGGATTGCTCACGCCGAAAACTTGTTGCGCAGCGTTGACGTCGCGCAAGAAGGACCGTGCTTGCAGACACATATTCGTCTGACAACGCCTGTTCGCGGCACGACGGTGGTTCCTGATGGCGCTGCAACTGAGATCGTGATCCCAATCGAAGCCATCGGGATTGGCTCGTCCGGCAGCGGCAGCCTCGAAGGGCCAACTGGCAACATCGCCGGCCTGAAAAGAGTCGCCGTCGAAACCGCAACCGATGGCAGTCGCCTCCGAATCGTCTTTGAAAAGATGGTCTCCTATCACCTGGTGATGGACGCCGAGACGCGGCACTTGCGCATCGATACCAGCAACCAGGGTGCCGGCGGTTGCGGCAGGTCCAGCCCTGCCAACCCCGGGCCGACGCCCGTCAATGAACAGTCTACGGACGACCCCGTGACAAAGGCCGGC
The DNA here is from genome assembly GCA_031393505.1 of Hyphomicrobiaceae bacterium. Taxonomy (GTDB): domain Bacteria; phylum Pseudomonadota; class Alphaproteobacteria; order Rhizobiales; family Hyphomicrobiaceae; genus JANYHF01. The sequence goes on from JANMVX010000232.1 coordinate 9,190, forward strand.
GCCGATCCGCTTCCAAATGCGCCCGCCAAGATTGGAACGGGCCAAAGCGCCGCCCTCATCGACAATTCTTTGGCGCTGCGCGAAACCATCGATCCCGACACCAGCCTGCGCACGCTGCAGGGTCCTCGGGCGTCCAGGTCCGAGCCTGCCAAGGTTGGCTGGACCGTCACCGGCGGCGCCAGCCAAAGTTACTACCGGGACGATCTGTTCACGGGCTCGCATGTGGTCGCAGACAGCCGGCTGATTTCCGGCATCAGCATCGAGGCGACCCGCGAAAACCTGGACTGGGCTGCCGAGACCAGGCTCGATGCGCAACAGCAGACCGATATCGGCATGCCCGCTGGCCTGGCGAAATCCAGTCTGTCCACGGCCTATCTCGAACTCAAACACAAGCGCTCGAAAACGGTCGCCCGCGTGGGCCGGCAGACGCGCGACGACGGCGGCATTTTCGGCCGGTTTGACGGCGCTTGGCTGGGCATCGAGGCCACCGACCGCCTCGGCTTTGGGCTGGCCGCCGGATCGCCCGTGTACGCGCGCGACCAAACACCGTTTGCTGACGATGTCGCGTTCCTGAGCGCCCGCGCCAGCTACGCCTTGCGTCCGTCCATCCTGTTCGCTGACGTCTACGCCATCGAGCAGCACGCGGGCAGCGCCATCGACCGGCGCGCACTGGGAGCCGAACTCAGGCACGAAACGCGCGATCTCGCGGCCTATGCCGGCGCCGATTTCGACATCTATCAGAACCGCTGGAGCAGCGCCTACGCCTCGGCCAACTGGCAGGCCAGCGACCGCCTCGCTGTCAACGCCGGGCTCGACTATCGCACCACGCCGTTCCTGCTGACCTCGAATGCATTGTCGGGACAGAACGAAGACAAGCTGCCCTCGCTGGTGCGGCTGCTCGGCGAGACCCAGGTGCTGACGCTCGCGGGCGACCGGACTGCCGATGCCGTCACGGCGTCGCTGGGTCTGTCGTATCAAATGTCGGAGCGGTGGCAGGTGACGCTGGACGGCCTGCTGATGGACGCCCGCGGAACACAAGCGTCGGGCGGCACGATCGCCGCGCCCGGCTCAGGGCCCGACCTGTTCGTCAGCGCTTACGCCTATCGCGATCAGCTGTTCGCTCCAAACGGAAGCGGCGGCCTGGGTCTGTCCGTCTCGCACAACGAGCGCATGTCCAGGATCAGCGGCGATGTCTTTGTGAGATATCCGCTCAACGACAAACTCACGCTCGCGCCGCGTCTGCGGGCGAGCGTTATGCCGGGCACGGACGGAACCGGCGTCAAGATCGCGCCCAGCCTCGGCGCCCGCTACCGGTTTGACACGCACTGGCAACTGGAGACTGAACTCGGCGTGTCTTTCGACAACAGCAGAACGACAACTTCGGAGACGACCACCGAAACCCAAGCGTTCGTTGGCTATCGCTACGTGTTTTAGTGGTCAGATCGGGCCTAAAGGACGAAATCAACCGCCGTCAGCGCCTTCAGGCCGCTGAGTTCGATGCTGAAATCAGCAACGCCATCGCCGTTCACGTCGCCCAGGACGATGGTCGTGTCATGCGCCGTACCGGCCGCATCGGTCTGCACCAAGTGCAGTCCGCCCGCGACCTTGTGGAAGGCGGCGGCACCGATGAATTTGAAGGCTTGATCGCCGGCCAACTTCGCGTTCGCGTCGATGGTCTTGAGATCAATCTTATCGACGCCATGCCCGAAGTCCTTGATCACGTCGCGCGTTGCCGTGACCTTCATTGAGTCTTTGAGCGTGTTGAAATCAAAGACATCTTTGCCCGCGCCACCCGTCATCAGATCGCGGTCAAAACCGCCCACGATCATGTCATTACCGTCGCCGCCCAGGAGCACATCGGCGCCCGCGCCGCCATAGATCAGGTCGTCGCCGGCCAGGCCGTTGATGGTATCGTTGCCCGCGAGACCAAAGAGGAAGCGGTCGTTTCCGGCCGTGCCGGACAGCGTGTTGGCGGCCGAGGTGCCAAGATCTATGGTGACATCCTGGAACTGAAGTTTCTCGAGGTTGGACACAGCGACCGAGCCGCCCGACGAGTTTGTCAGCGTGATGACGCCGCTCTCGCTGCCGGCCAGCGTGAACCAACGCCCGGCCCTGGCAATGCCAGCGTCGATATTGAACGTATCGACGCCCGCGCCGGCATCGAAGGTCTGGTCCCTGATGACCAGATCGACTTCCGCGCCTAGCGGACCCGTGCTGCCTTGAAGCCTGATATAGGCATTCAGGACGTCATCAGACTCGGTGAACGGCGCGGTGGTGGTCATTTGGCGGGCCCCTAATGATCAGGTCGGGTCTCTGATGCCGGTTTCCGTTGCGATCCAACAGAAGAAACTGGTACGTCTTGTGTTCGAGGTAGCGCTCGCCGGCTTCTTCCAACAACATCGCCGTGGTTGAATAAAATCCGGCAAGCATTGTTGTTACACTGACAACACTAACAGAAGACCAACAGTCGGCCGGCAAACCGGTTCGAGGGTTGAGAATGTGTGAATAGCGCCGGCCGCCTGAAGTGAAGTATTTCTCGGCGTCGCCGCTGGTCGCCAAGCCGCCTTGCGAGATAGAGATTTTGGCGCTCACCTCACCCTTGCGGCGCGGGTTCTCGACGCCGACCGGCCAACCGCTGCCATCGGGCTGCGGCCCAACGACATGGATGTCGCCGCCGAGGTTCACAAACCCCGATCCGATCCCGTGTTCACGCAGTATCCGCCCGGCGCAATCGGCCGCATACTCCTTACCGAACCCGCCAAAATCGATTTCCATGCCAGCGAGCGGCAGCCGCACCCGCCGCTCCTCGAAGTCCACTTTCGGCCAACCGATGACGCTCAGTGTGCTGCGGACCTGCTCGGAGCTCGGGACGCGCGCCGCCTTGAAATCCCAGATCCGCCGCAAGACGCCCGATGTGATATCGAACAACCCGCCGCTCGCGCGATAGAAGCGATCAGCTAACCGCAACAGCGCCGCCGTTTCCGCATCGCACTCGGTCCACTCCCCGCTCCCGGCTCGGGAGTTAATTTGGTGAACAATGCTGGAATCGTCGGGCCGGTAGCGGGAGTACTTGTCTTGAATGCGCACAACCTCGCGCGCCGCCGCCTCGATGGCGGTCTTGACCAGACCGGCATCCGGCGCGGCGACGACAATCAGGTTTTCGCCGCCCATGGCGTGAAATGTCGATTGGTAAGTCCGCATCCCGACAGAATTAACGGAATGTGTTAAACTTGGGTGTCTTGCGGACGTGCGCGACACTGTTTCGCATTAGTGTCCGGAGAGAAGCTAGTCGTCACCCCTGCGAAGGCGCATAGGCGCTAATACCAAACGTCATTGAAGTTGACTCACTGGCAATCGGTAGGGGCGCGCAGCAGCGCGCCCGGCGAGCATCACCGATGGTCCGTCGAATGTGGCACGCTAGGCGCACCGCTGTGCGCCCCTACGCAACTGGCATCCGACGTCCCAGACGAAAATGGGCTAAGATCACCGTAGATAAGTATAACATAGTGCGGCGCTACCGTCCTTCTCCCCCTTCTTCAGGGGGAGAAGGTGGCCCCCGAACGCGAAGCGTGAGGATTCAGGGCCGGATGAGGGGCGGCCGCTTGCTCCATGCGTGTGGCAGGAAGGACGGAACAAGTGGCTGCCCCTCACCGACCGCACAGCTCTTGGCGCAAAAAAGGCGCCTGCGAGGTGCGGTCTCCTCTCCCCCAAAAAAAGGGGGGGAGAGGAAAATAAGTGCGCCGTAGGCGTCAATATTCCTTTGCATCTGATCGCGTTGCAGGGGCGAAAGGAATGCTGACGCCTGCGGTGGCTCTTTGCGCTGGATCCTCGACAGCCGCAACGCGCAAAAAAGCGCTCGCGGGTCGAGGATGACGAGTCATCATCGCTAAAGGTTGGCATAAGGCGCAACGACAAACCCAGCCTGCGTCGCAAGTGTGCTGAGATTGGCGAACCCCATTTTGGCATAGGTCAGCGGGTGCGCCTTGCGCGGGTCCTGCTCCGCCTCCACGACAAGCCAACCCGTATAGCCATTATCGGCCAGCCGTTTCAGGATGCTGGGATAGTCGATGCAACCGTCGCCCGGCACGGTGAAAATGCCTGCGAGGACAGCGTCCATAAAACTCATATCCTGGCGGCGCGCTTGCTCCAGCAGGGCCGGCCGCACGTCCTTGCAATGCACATGGACAATGCGCGCCAGGTGAGCGTTGAGCAGGGCGAGCGGATCGCCGCCCGAAAAGGCTGAATGCCCCGTATCGTAAAGCAGGCCCACGGAAGGCCCTGAGTACTTCATCAGTAGACCAATCTCTTCGTCGGTCTCGCAGATCGTGCCCATGTGGTGGTGGAACGCCATGCCCACGCCGAGGTCGGCCATACGGTCAGCCAGCTGAGTCAGCTTCTTGCCATAGGCCGGCCAATCTCCCGCCGCCAGTTTCGGACGCTTGGAGATCGGCTCCCACACCGCGCCAAGCCTGCCGTGGGACTGGTCTGCATACACCGCATGCGTGCAACCTAGATCCTTCAGGAGCTGCAGATGCGGCGTCATGGCCGCAATCTCGGCGTCCACGTCCTGTTCAGCGCAATGCCCGTCGTACCAACCCGACACCAGGGCCAGTCCGTGCCGTTTCAGGATCGGCGCCAGCTCAGTCGACGCGCGCGGAAACTTGCCGCCCAGCTCCGTCCCCGCGTATCCCGCCTGCTTGGTTTCCGACAAGCACAGTTCCAACGGCGTATCGCCGCCCAGCTCCGGCACGTCGTCATTGGTCCAGGTGATGGGATTGATGCCGATACGGACGGTCATGACGTTCTCCTTCGGGGAAACCACGCTTGGGTGCGGCGAGTTGACACTCCTCTGGCTATCGTATTCGATCCTGGGTGCAAAACACAAAGTCTGGTCCCCGGCCAGTTCTGGGGCAACGCCAGACACCAAGGAGGAACCATGCGATCCCTGCTGAAAGCGGCCCTCGGATTGACTGCCGGTCTGACGTATCTCGGCATTGCTACTGTCGCCAGCGCGGCAGACCAGACGCGCGTCGTCTTCATCACCCACGGCCAAGGCGGCGATCCCTATTGGTCGGTGGTCAAGAACGGCATGGACGACGCCGCCAAGGCGCTCGGCGTGAAGGCCGAGTACCTGGCACCCGAAACCTTCGATATGGCCAAGATGGCGCAGATGATCGACGCGGCGACTGCCTCGAAACCGGACGGCATGGTGGTGTCGATCCCTGACGAGGCGGCGCTGAGCGGGCCGGTGAAAAACGCGGTCGCTGCCGGCATTCCGGTGATCGTGATCGACTCGGGTGGCGCGAAGATGACTCACGCGCTCGGCGGCCTGCTTTATATGGGGCAGTCGGAGTTTGACGCGGGTGTGGCCGCCGGAGAACGCATCGCCAAGCTGGGCGTCAAGAAGGCCGTCTGCCTCAACCACGAAGTCGGCAACCAAAGCCTCGATGACCGCTGCGCCGGATTTTCCAAAGGCATGGGCGTCGCCGTGCCGGTGCTGCAGGGCGTGATGGACCCGACGGAAATGAAGGGTCGCACGATCGCCTACCTGAAAACCCACGGCGATACCGAATTCATGCTCGGTTGCGGCATCAATGCCGCCGAACCGGCGCTGGCGGCTTTGGACGAGCTCGGGCTGACCGGAAAAGTCAAGCTGGGCACGTTCGATCTGTCGCCCGGCATCTTGCAGGCCGTGGCCGCCGGCAAGATGGAGTGGGGCATCGACGCTCAGCAGTATCTGATGGGCTATATTCCGGTGGTGCAGTTCGACCTGATGAAGAAGTACAAACTCGCTCCGATTGCGGATTATCCCACGGGGCCGGGGTTTGTGGGTAAAGCCGAGGCGGCGTCGGTGGTGGATCTGGCCAAGCAGGGGAAGCGGTAGGACGCGTACGGGTCGACTGGGGACATGATGTTCATCTTTGACCTGAGCAGCCTTTGGAGCTGAATCTCGGACTCTTGGTCAAAGATGAACTTCGTGTCCCCGCTCTGCCAGGAAAGAGCGGGGACACGAAGTTCATCTTCGGTTTGAGACCTGTTGCCTGCTCGGAGTGAGTGCCCCCCGAAGATGAACATCATGTCCCCTCCGCCCACCGACGAACGCATCCGCCGGGTTTCGCTGCTGGGCCGGCTGCTGCACCGTCCGGAGCTCGGCGCGGTCGCGGGCACGCTGCTCGTCTTCGTGTTCTTCGCCATCACAGCCGGCAACAGCGGCCTGTTCAGCGCCAAGGGCATTGTCAACTTCCTGGAAGTTTCAGCGCAGCTCGGCATCCTCGCCTCGGCCGTGGCCCTCCTCATGATCGCGGGCGAATTCGATCTCTCGATCGGCTCGATGATCGCTTTCGCCGGTATCTGCATCGCCATTCCGGCGACCCAATGGGGTTGGCCGCTCTGGCTGTGCATCCTGTTCGCCTTTGCGGTCGCCGCCAGCGTCGGCTATCTCAACGGTCTCATCGTCGTGCGCACCGGCCTGCCGTCCTTCATCGTCACGCTCGGCTCCCTCTTCATGCTGCGTGGGCTGACGCTCGGCGCCACGCGCGTCATCACGGGGCGCACGCAGGTTTCCGGCGTGCGCGAGCATCTCAACGACTACCTCACGCCCCTGTTCGCCGGCCAGTTCGGCGGCACGCCGATCAAATGGCTGGCCGACCTCGGCCTCATCGGCCTGCGCCCCGATGGCGTGCCGAACATCACTGGCATCCCGGTCTCGATCCTGTGGTGGCTGGGCATGACCGCCCTCTTCACCTGGGTGCTGTTGCGCACCAAATACGGCAACTGGATTTTCGCCAGCGGCGGCGAGCCCAACGCCGCCCGCAATGTCGGCGTCCCGGTCGCCCGCACGAAAATTGCGCTCTTCGTCCTGACGGCGCTTGCCGCCGCCATTTTCGCCGCCATCCAGGTCCTGACCACGGGGTCGGCCGACACCTTGCGCGGCTCGCAGAAGGAGTTCGAGGCCATCATCGCCGTGGTCATCGGCGGCACGCTGCTCACCGGCGGCTACGGATCGGCCGTGGGCGCCCTGTTCGGCTCGCTGATCTTCGGTCTGGTCCAGATGGGCATTTTCTACACTGGCATCGACACCGACTGGTTCAAGCTGTTCCTCGGCGCCATGCTGGTATTGGCCGTGCTGTTCAACAGCTACGTGCGCCAGCGCGCCACAGCGAGCCGGTGACCGCCATGCCCCTGATCGAAGTGCGCGATGTGTCAAAATTCTTCGGCAGCGTGATTGCGCTCAGCGGCGTTTCGTTCGCGGTGGAACCCGGCGAAGTGCATTGCCTGCTCGGCGACAACGGGGCGGGCAAGTCGACGCTGATCAAGACGCTGTCGGGCGTGCACCCCCCATCCAGCGGCGAGATCCTGATCGATGGCAAGACGGTGACGCTCACCTCGCCCAAGGACGCGCTGGATCGCGGCGTCGCCACTGTCTACCAGGATCTCGCCCTCGTCCCGCTGATGAGCGTCTCGCGCAATTTCTTCCTCGGCCGCGAGCCGGAGATCGGCTGGGGCCTGTCCCGCCGCTTCGACGTCGAGACCGCCAACCGCACCACGGTTGCCGAACTGGCCGGCATGGGCATCATGATCCGCGACCCGGATCAGGCCGTGGGCACCCTATCGGGCGGCGAGCGCCAGTGTCTCGCCATCGCGCGCGCCATTCATTTCGGCGCCAAGGTGCTGATCCTGGACGAGCCCACGTCCGCGCTCGGCGTGCACCAGGCCTCGGTGGTGTTGAAGCTGATCGTCGGGGCTCGCACGCGCGGCATCGGCGTCGTGTTCATCTCGCACAATGTACATCACGCCTATACAGTCGGCGATCGCTTCACGCTTCTCAAGCGCGGGAAAAGTCTCGGCACCTACGACCGCGCCGGCATTTCGCGCGATGAGCTGTTGGGGTTGATGGCGGGCGGGCGAGAACTGATCGATCTGGAGCGCGAAATTGCCGTGCTCAGGTCAGGCGCAACAAAGGGCTGACTGCGACCGCCGCTGCAATTGCCTGTGCGGTGCGATCACCGGTAAGCTTCACCCATGATCACCATCGTTTGGCTGCGCCAGGACCTCCGCACCGCTGACAATCCCGCGCTCAGCGCGGCCGTAAAGCTGGGTGAGGTGCTGCCCGTCTACATCCTCGACGACGCGACGCCGCCGCCGTACCGGCCGCCCGGCGCGGCGTCGCGCTGGTGGCTGCACCACAGTCTTGCGGCGCTTGAGCAGCGCCTGGGCGGCCTGCATCTGCTGCGCGGCGATCCCCGGCGGCTGCTGCCGGAGCTGGCCCGGCGCACCGGAGCGACGGGCGTCACCTGGAACCGCTGCTACGAGCCGGGGGCGATCGCGCGCGACAGCGCCGTCAAGGCGGATCTGAAATTGCAGGGCATTGAGGCGCAAAGTTTTAACGCCGCGCTGCTGAACGAACCCTGGGAGATCGTCACCGGCAGCGGCGACCCCTACAAGGTGTTCACGCCCTATTGGCGCACCTGCCTGAAGCGGCCGATGACGCCGCCGCAGCCCGCGCCAAAGATAAAACTGGCGAAAGCCACGCACGGCGGCGCCGCCTTGCGCGACCTCGGCCTGCTGCCGTCCCGCCCCAACTGGGCCAAGGGCTGGGAGGCTCAGTGGCGCCCCGGAGAGGCGGGGGCGGCGCAGCGCCTGGACGCGTTTCTCGCCGAAGGCCTCGCCGGCTATGCCACCCGACGCGACCGTCCCGACCTGCCGCACAGCTCGCGCCTGTCCGCCCACCTGCACTGGGGCGAAATTTCTCCCCGTCAAATCCTGGCCCGCATGGCCCGCGCCGTGGACGAGACGCCGTCGCTGCAAACCGACGCCGACAAGCTGTCGTCCGAGATCGGCTGGCGCGAGTTCGCCCACCACCTGCTCTATCACTTCCCCCACCTCCCTGAGCACAACCTGCGCAAGGAATTCGACGCCTATCCCTGGCAGAACGATCCGCGCCTGCTGAAAGCCTGGCAGCGCGGCGCGACCGGCTATCCCATGGTCGACGCCGGCCTGCGCGAACTGTGGGCCACCGGCGTCATGCACAACCGCGTACGCATGATCGCGGCGAGCTTCCTCATCAAGCATCTGCGCGTGGACTGGCGGCTGGGCGAGGCCTGGTTCTGGGACACGCTGGTGGACGCCGACCTCGCCAACAATGTCGCCGGCTGGCAGTGGGTGGCCGGCAGCGGGGCCGACGCCGCGCCCTATTTTCGCGTCTTCAATCCGATGTCGCAGGGCCAAAAATTCGATCCCGACGGCGCCTACGTCCGCCGCTGGTGCCCCGAGCTGGCCAAGCTGCCGACGGACCATCTGCACGCCCCGTTCCTCGCCCCGCCGCTGGTGCTGCGCGCGGCCGGCGTGACGCTGGGCGTGACCTATCCGCATCCGGTGGTGGATCATCTGGCGGCGCGCGAGGCGGCGCTGCAGGGGTACCAGGCGGTGAAGGCGGCGGGGTGAAGATTGCATCCGAATGCACCGGCTCTCGGGGTGCTGCGATGCCGCAATTGTCCCCCCGTCACTCGCTCTGCGCCGTGGCTTCCCTACCGCTTTCCCCGTGGTAGGCTGGCGAGGGCGGCTTCAGACGATGACTTCCGGCCGTGGCTTCCCTACCGCTTTCCCCGTGGTAGGCTACCTAGGTCCCGAGGCGCGCTCCCGCTTGAGCCGTGGCTTCCCTACCGCTTTCCCCGTGGTAGGCTCTTCATCTGCTCTTGGATGTGGACCAGAGCGCCGTGGCTTCCCTACCGCTTTCCCCGTGGTAGGCTTTCGCAGAGCAAGCAGAGCGGCGAATTCCGGCCGTGGCTTCCCTACCGCTTTCCCCGTGGTAGGCTAGCTTGCTCGAAACGGGTTGAAACTGCTGTGATTTTTCCGGTCTTGCCGCCGGAAAAGTCACAGCAGAACCAGTTGTTGGGGCGCTGCTTTCTCACTTTTTCCGGCCTCGCCTAACAGCAGCTTCATGCGGTCGAATTGCTTGTCGGTGACCTGAAGTGTGCGCACGCTGCCCTGGTTCGGCAAGTTTTTCTTGATTCTCCCCAG
>JANMVX010000261.1:0-16163 GCA_031393505.1 Hyphomicrobiaceae bacterium
AAGGCCGCGCTTGGTATTATGCAGAAAATTTTCAAAGCTAAGAACCTGACCGTCGCCAGCCTGCGCGAGGTGTACAAGGCCGTCGGTGCCGACTCGTTTGCAGCAGTGATTGACAACCTCGGCGACAACGACGTCTCGTCACTAATCAAAAAATTGGACAAGCTTTGGCCGGAACTGAAGTCGGCCTCCTCGCCAGCTCAACGCGAGCATGTCTTGGCACTAGCCATTGGACGTGCTGAGCCCACGGCCAAGGCAGGGCCCGCACCCAAGGGTGGCAAATCCAAGAAAATTGAGTCCGTCGCCGCATGGTCGGAATCCATGAGTGCTCGACCGCCACGTGGCTGAAACTATCCATTAACCCCCTCCAGCGCCGCCGACACAGAGTCCGTCACGTCCCGCTTCGTCGCGTCATCTCCGGCGACGGCGTATGCGCCGGGTTCGGCAACCTCTCCGCCAACTCGAACGGCGGGTTGGCCCAGCCGTCGGAGCCGGCCACCGAGAGCCGGCGGTTGGCGATGCGCCAGCCTTCCGGCGTCAGGCGGTGATGATCGGTGTAACGGCCCCAGAGATCGATGCGGTGGCCGTCGTCGGCCGCGATATGCCAGGCATAGACGTAGGCGCTTGAGTCGGCAGTCTCGTCCGACGTGAGACGCACGCGCACGTTTGACAGGTGATGGCTGGTGCGGGTGAAGGCCGCCAGCGTCTTGGCGAACATGAGCGCGAGATTGGCTCGTCCGATCACGGCGTGACGCGCGCCCAGCTCGAAACAGCCATCCTCGCAAAACACCATCGTCGTGAGCGAAGCGGGATCATTGCGGTCGACGAAGTGGCAGTAGTCCATGAGGGTCTGTTCGATCAGCCGCTGCTGCTCCAGCTCCCAGATGCGCCGCTCAAGTGCCTGATGTGCATTCGGCATGCTCACTCTCCTCCTGGTCGCGTTTCACGGCGTCAGCAGAACCTTACCGAACACACTGCGGCTATCCAGCATGCGCTGGGCCTCCGCCGCCTCGCGCAGAGGCAGCTTGGCGTGAATGACCGGCTTGATCAGGCCGCGCCGGGCCATGCTCAGCACGTGCTCCAGGTCCTGGCGCGAGCCGGCAAAGGAGCCGATCAGGGTCTGTTGCTTGACGAACAGGTGCCACAAATTGATCTGCACGTTGAAGCCGGTATGGCCGCCGCAGGTGACCAGGCGGCCGCCGCGCGTGAGGGCGGTCAGGCTGCCGTCCCAGGTTGCGGCGCCGACGTGTTCGAAGACCACGTCCACGCCACGCCCAGCGGTGATTTTCCGCACCGTCTTGGGCCACTCCGGGTCGCTGTGATCGACGGTGAAATCGGCGCCCAGGTCGCGCGCGCGCGCCAGCTTGTCCGCGCTGCCGGCGGTGGCGATGACGAGGGCGCCCGAGAGCTTGGCGATCTGCAGGCCGATCACGCCGATGCCGCTGCCCGCCGCCACGATCAGGACGCTTTCGCCCTGGCGCAACTGCGCCCGCCGTACCAGCATGTGCCAGGCCGTCGCGCCCGTGACCGCGATCGCGGCGGCGCTCTCGAACGGCACTTCGGGCGGCAGCGCGATCAGGTGTTCGGCCGGGGCGACGGCAAACTCCGCGTAGCCGCCATTGGTCTGCACGCCATAGATCTGTCCGGAGAGGCACATGTTGTCCTCGCCAGAGCGGCAGAAGTCGCAACGGCCGCAGCTGATGGTCGGGTTGACCAGCACCCGATCGCCCACCTGCCGTCCCGTCACGCGAGGCCCCATTGCCGTCACCTCGCCCGCCACCTCGGTGCCTGAGGTATGCGGAAGTTCGATCTTGCCCGGCGTCTGGCCCAGGCGGCTCAGGATGTCGACGCGGTTGACGCCACAGGCGCGAACCCGGATCAAAACCTCGTCCGGCCCCGGCGTGGGCGCCGGAATCTCTTCGACCTTGAGTTGGTCCAACTCACCGTGGGCGTGGAATCGTGCCGTCAGCATGGGCTCACCGTTCGAGGTCGTCGTTCACAGGACCAGGTCGCAGTCGCCATCGTGCCGATCCAGCGTTGAAGGGACCGAAACACCGGCTCCATCGGGATGCAGCCGTGGGTGATCGTACCACCGAAGGGGGACGCCGCGACGATTGGTCGACATGGGTCGGATTGAAGTCTCCCGAGATCGCAGGCTGTTGTCCGCGCAGGGGTTGGACCTCGATTTGACAGTGATGACAGGCGATCAGACAATCGCGAGTCTTGATTGCGAAGTTGTATAGGCCCACAAAGACTCCAGCCATCGCCACTCACCCCGCGAACTGCGCGGTGAGTGGCGATGCCAAACACGACGCTACTTCGCCAGCACGATTATTTTGGCCTTCATGTTGGGATGGAAGCGGCAGAGATAGTCCACTGTTCCCGCTTCGGTGATTAACAGCTGCGCCGTCTTGCCGGCCGGGATCGGCACGTCCCAGCCTGCGCTGCCCGCCGCTGGTTTGACGGTGGCGGTATGCGGAATGAAATCGCCATTGCTCCATTCGACGGTGTCGCCGACATGGACGGTGATTTCGGCGGGCAGGAAGGCCAGTTTGCTGATCTGCACTTTTGCGGTCTCAGCGCCGAGTGCACTGAGCGCGCTCGCCAACAAAACCAATGCCGCCAGCCCGGATTGTTTCAAAGCGACGGACATCGCATCCATTCCTTACTTGAGGCCGCCGGCCACGTCCTCGGCATGCTTTTCGTGGCCCTGGAAGATCTTCAGTCCGGTTTCCAGCAGGCCTTTGAGTTCAGCATTGCTCGCCGACGGGATCAGCAGATCGGCGAGTGCGCCGTTGACGGCCTTGTGGTAGGCGACTTCGTTGGCGGCATAGGCCTTGTCGAAGTCGGCGCCGGAGAGTTTACCGAGTTCGGCGAGCTTGGCGTCAGCTTGCGCGGCAAGTCCTTTGCTGGTGGCATTGTCCTCGGGCGTGACACCCAGCTTCTTGACCAGCGCCAAGGCTTGTTCGTTGACGGCATTGTGGTCGGTGACCATGTTGGTGGCGAAGGCGCGCACGGCGTCGTTCTTGGAGATCGACAGCGCTTGTTCTGCCGCCTTCACGTCCAGCACGCCGGCCGTGTAGGCGATGTGGGCGATCTGCGGGTCGGTGGGCTTGTCGGCGGCATAGGCGCCGGCAGCGCTGGCGAACAGGACGATGGCGGCGAGCCGGCTGGTACGGGACAGTAACGTCATGAGAACCTCCGTTGATCGCGCCTCGTATCAGTTACGGGCACGTATCACGTAGAGTGCGGCAGCGAGGCAAAGGTTCCCATCAGCGGCGAAGTTTTTATTCCGAGCCGCCTCACCACCGTATCCGCCATGCGCTCACAACGGCGACCATCGAATGGAAAGGCGTCGGTGAACAGCGTGTCGACGTGTTCGGCGAGGGCCGTCCTCAGCAACCGCCGCGCCCGGAACAGCCGCGTCTTGACGGTTTCCGGCCGCAGCCCAAGCAACTCGGCCGTCTCCTCGATGCTCATGCCTTCGATGGTGCGCGCCACCAGCACCAGGCGGAACTCATCCGGCAGTTGATCAACGGCCCGCTCCAGCAGTTGGAACAGTTCGCGTTGCGCCATGGTGCGCTCGGGATCGAGTGGTTGGCTTGCCGACAGCGGGAACGGAATGATCTGCGCCTGAGCCGTGGGCTCGGGGACGACGGCGGCAAGAACCTCGTGGCGTTTGCCGCGCAGCCGCTGCAGCGCTTCGTTCAACACGATGCGCGACAGCCAGGTGGCCAGGCTCGACTCGCCGCGAAAGGTCGCCAGGGCCGCGAAGGACCGCACATAGGCCTCCTGCAGTGCGTCCTCGGCGTCGCCGTCGTCATGCAAGACGCTGCGCGCGATGCGGAACAGCCGCCGGTTATGCTGCTTGACAATGGCGCGGATGGCCGCCTCGTCCTTGCAGACGGCGCGCGCGATCAGTTCGGCTTCGAGCGAGCGGGCCGCAGGTTCGAATTGAATTGCAGCCATGGTCAGGACTCCTACGGGACCGCGAATATAGGCATTATACCAACCTGCATTGATCTTGACCCATCGTCTCGTGTGGAATCGCAGCCAGTTTTGTAGGGGCGCACAGCAGCGCGCCCCGCGCGCCGCATCCGACGGACTATCAGTTTTGCACACCGGGCGCGCTGCTGCGCGCCCCTACAAATCATTGTTGAGTCAGCATCAACGAAGGTTGGTATTAGATGCATGGCATTGCCAATAGTTCCCGCAGGGTTGATGAAAATTTGCAGCCAAGTGGTCCATTTCCCTGATCGCGCGGCCAGTTCCTGGGTGAACTGCGAGGTCCAACTCGCCCCGAACGTCCGCCACACGTCACCGACCATACCAGCGCCGCGCGCACCAGTTCAGCATCATCAGCTACCCCTGCACCAAATCCATGCCCTTCAAAAGCCTCGTCGTCGTTCACAGAACCAAATCGCATTCACCATCGATGACGCGCTCGTCGCGCTGGTTCAGGCAGGCGAAGGCGATCGTCACCGCGCCACGGCCATCGACAAACTTTTCGGACGCAACGTGCGCATCGGCGCGAATGCGGTCGCCGGGCCGTGACGGCGCCCGGTAGCGCAGCCGGATCGCGGTTTTTGGCGGCAGCACGTCCGTACCGAGCCAGCGTTGCATGGACTGAAACACCGGCTCCATCGGCAGGCAGCCGTGGGCGATCGTGCCGCCGAAGGGGGACGCCGCGGCAGCGATCTGGTCGACATGGAGCGGATTGAAGTCGCCCGAGATCGCGGCGTAGGCATCGATCAGCTCCTGCGTGATCTCGATCGCGCACGACGGTAGTTTTTCGCCGATGCGCGTGCTCATGGGACGATGGCGGTAAACGTGACCGAGCACACCAATTCCTGCGCCTGATTGCTTGTGGTCATCTCGTATCTCATGAATTTCCGCGTGCTCCGTTCGAACCTGTCCACCACACGAAGTTGCGTGCGCAGCTGATCACCGGGCCGTGCCGGAACACCGAAAACGTCCTCGTCGCCGACCCGGATCGCGCCCGGCGGAAACACCGCGTGCTCCCATCCCAGTCTCAGCCCGTAGATCAGCCCCATGCTGGCGGGCGCGACCGGCGGCGCACCGGGCGGCACATCCGGATAGCCCATCAACCGGCGAAAGCGCTCGATCTCGGCGGCCGTCACCGTGTGCGCACTTTCGCACAGCACGTCGTTCAAGCGCACGGTATCGTAGTCATAGGGGTTCGCGGTCATTGCCATCACACCATCGTGGCCATCCAAAGCGCCGGCTCTTCGAGCAGCGCCTTGAAGCGGCTGCGAAAGTGTCCGGCGACGGCGCCGTCGATGAGACGGTGATCGAAGGTCAAGCTCATGCTCATCATTGCACGTATGACGATCTGGCCGTCGCGCACGACTGCCTGATCGGTGATCTGGCCGATCCCCAACAGCGCCGATTGCGGGGACGCCAGGATGGGAGTTTCGAAATCGCCGCCATAGCTGCCGAAATTGCTGAGCGAGAAGGTGCCGCCCTCGACCTCGTCGCGGTTGAGTTTCCCCGCGCGCGCCTTGTCGATCAAACCGGCTCGCAGGCGCGAAATTTCAACGAGCTTCAAGCGGTCGGCGTTGTGGACGACGGGGATGATCAGACCATCATCGAGGGCGACGGCGAAACCGATATTGACCGCAGTCCAGGTGACGATCTCATCGCCGTCGATATAGGAATTGATCTCCGGCATTTCCGCCAGGACGGCGGCCGCCGCCTTGATGACGATGTCCGTAATGGTGATGCGGGCGCCGAGGCGATCGCTCTCTTTCACGAGAGCTTCGCGCCATTTTTTGGTTGCGGTCATGTCGACCGTGCCAAAGCCAGTCATCTGCGCGCTGGTCGCCAGGCTGAGCGTCATCCGCCGCGCAATGGCACGGCGCATGCCCGAAAGTGGTTTGCGCGTGGACGGCGAAGGGTCGGGTGCAGATCGAACGGGTTCGGCATGTTGCACCGGCGTGCCGCTTGTGGCAGCTTCCACATCGCGCTTCCGGATGACACCGTTCTGGCCGCTGCCCGTGATCGCGGCCGGATCGAGGCCCTGTTGCACGGCAATCCGGCGCGCCACCGGCGTGATCTGAAGTCGCGCGCCATCCGAACGGCTAAGGGCCTTGGGCGCTTCGGCATGGGTTGGAGCCACAGCAATCGTTAGCGCACTGGCTGGCTCGGCCTGGCCCGGTTTCGGCGCAGCGAGTGCCGCCGCTGCGCTCGGATGCAGATAGCCAACCAGAGCACCGACGGGAAGCGTGGCATTGACCTCAGCCGCGCGCTGGAAAAACCCATCCGCGTCCGCCTCGACATCGGTAACGATCTTTTCCGTTTCGATCGCGAATAGCGCCTGGCCTTTCTCGACGCGCTCGCCGTCGGCGCAATGCCATTGGACGAGCGTGCCCTCCTCCATCATCAAGCCGAGCTTGGGAACGGTGATGCTGTGCGTCATGAACTATGCCCGTTGCTCACGCCATCAGCTCCCGCACGTTGCTGGCAATCCGCCCGACGTCGGGATGGAGAAAGGCCTCAAAACCTTTGCCGAAGGGCTGCGGGGTGAAGGGCGGCGTCAGGCGCCTGACGGGCGCGTCGAGATCGTGGAAGGCGAGGTCGCTGATCTCCGCCGCCACCTGCGAGGCAAGGCCAAAGGGCTGGTGCGCGGAGGTGACGACGAGGGCCCGATTGGTCTTGCGCACGGAGGTCACGATCGTCTCTATATCGAGCGGGCTGATGGTGCGTGGATCGATGACTTCGATCTCGATCCCCTCCTCAGCCAGAACTTTTGCGGCGTCGAGCGACTTGCGCACCATCAGTCCGGTCGCAACGACCGTCACATGTTTGCCGGGGCGCTTGATGTCGGCCTTACCCAGAGGAATGACGAGATCCACACTGTCCTCGATGTCTTCCTTCATCTTGTGTAAGGCGAGATGCTCGATGAAAACGACCGGGTTGTTGTCGCGGATCGCGGCCTTCAGCAGGCCTTTGGCGTCGCGTGGCGTACTGGGCATGACGACCTTCAGGCCGGGCACGTGGCCGACCACGGCTTCCAGCGTCTGCGAATGGTGCGGGCCGATGCCCATTTCGACGGCGACGCTGGTTCTGATCACCATCGGCACGCGAAACGCGCCGTTGTACAGATAGTGCATCTTGGCTGCCTGGTTCATGATCTGATCCAGGCACAGCCCGAAGAAGTCCATGAACATGATTTCGACGATCGGCCGCTTGCCGGCCATGGCCGCCCCAACCGCGAGCCCGACGATGATCTCCTCGCTGATCGGCGTATCACGCACGCGCAACGGCCCGAAAGCGTCGCGCAGACCCCGCGACGCGCCGAACGCGCCACCGGCGGCGGCGACATCCTCGCCGATCAGAAACACGTTGCGGTCGCGCTCCATTTCCTCGCGCATGGCATCGATGATTGCCCAGAGGTACGTTTTGCTCGCCATCGGCCTCCCCTTCTATATGCTCTTTACAGAGCGTAAACGTTCAAGAGCGCGCTTTCGGGCACGGGATTGGGGCTGGCCAGCGCGAATTCGATGGCTTCGGCGATCTCCACGGCAACATCGCCATCGATCCGGTTGAGCGCGTCTTCCCCAAGGGCTTGCGATGCCAATATTTCGTTGCGAAACAGCCGCATAGGATCGCGCGCCTTCCACTCCGCCTCCTCCTCGCGCGTGCGGTACTTGCACGGGTCGCCCTGGAAATGCCCACCCCAGCGGTAGGTCTTCAGCTCCAGCAGCGTCGGACCTTGCCCTGCGCGCACCCTCGATACTGCCGTCGTCGTCGCCCGCAGCACCGCCAGCACGTCATTGCCATCGACGATCTCGCCCGGCATGCCATAGCCGGCCGCCCGAGCCGCCACGTCGACTTGCTTGACGGTTTCCCGCCATGGCGTCATTTCGGCGTACAGATTGTTCTCGCAAACGAAGATCACCGGCAGGGTCCAGGCGGCCGCGAGGTTCAGCGATTCGTGGAACGCGCCCTGATTGCTGGCGCCTTCGCCAAAGAAGGCCACGCTGACCCGGTCGAGACCGTCGAGCAAGGATGCGTAGGCCGCTCCCACTGCCAGCGGAATACCGCCGCCGACGATGCCATTGCCGCCAAGTATGCCAACGGACGGATCGGCTGCGTGCATTTCGCCGCCCCTGCCGCCGCAGATGCCGGTGGCGCGGCCAAACATCTCGGCCATCATCGGCCTGAGAGGCATTCCCTTGGCGATGTAGTGGCCACGGCCGCGATGCGTCGTCACGATGGTGTCATCGGCCCGCAGAGCGCCGCAAACGCCGGCCGCACAGGCCTCCTGGCCAAGATACGAATGGATAAATCCTGGGAAGAGGTTTTTCGCAAAGACGGCGTTCAACTGCTCTTCGCAGTGCCGGATGCGGCTCATCGTGAGGTAAAGACCCCGGTATTGGGCAGTCGTCGACATGCTCGCGCTGGCGGCAATAGCGGGGGCAACTCCAGGTAACACTTGTTTGCTCACTCTAGGTCTCCACTCCGCAAACAAACGTCAATAGGACTTCGGCAATCCGCAACCGACCTGGGCAATATAGTTTTTACACATCTCGTTGGTGATCGGCGCAAAAATGAGCTGGCGAATGTCGCGGTAGGAACGCTGCATGGTGTAGTCCATGGTAAAGCCAGCGCCGGCCAGCACGCGCATGCCGCGATCGGTGGCGCGAAACGCCGCCTCGGATGAGTAATACTTGGCGCTGGTCGCCTGCACCGAACACTCCAACCCTTGATCGGACATCCACGCCGCCCGATAGGTGGCGAGCTGCGCCAGGTCCATTTCAACCAGGGTGTCGGCGAGTTGGTGCTGCACCGCCTGGAACTGCCCGATGGGCCGCCCGAACGCCATCCGCTCGCGGGCGTAGTGCGTCGCATCCTCAAGGGCGCCGCGGCCAAGACCGTTGCACACGGCGGCGACAAAAATGCGCTCGTTGTTCAAGGTATCGAGAATGGCGCGCCAACCTTGCCCGCGCGTCCCGATGATGCAGCTCTTGGGCACCCGCATGTCCTCATAAAAGACATTATAAGAATGCAGGAATCGCGAGCCGAGTTTGTCGATCTTGTGGTAGACCATGTTTGGGGTATTTATCGGAACCAGAAACACAGTCAAACCATAGGACAGCTTGTTAGGATCATGATCGGTTCGCGCCACAACAAACACGTGGGTCGCGATATTGAGACCGCTGGTATAGATCTTGGCGCCCTTGATCAAAAAATCGTCGCCGTCTTCTTTTGCAACCGTCTTCATCGCGCCAAGAATGTCGGTGCCGCCGTCGGGCTCCGTCATCGACAGGGCAAAATGATAGTCGCCAGAGGCGATTTTCGGCAGGAACTCGGCGCGTTGGGCCGGCGTGCCGTGGCGCTGGATGGTGACGGCGCCAAAACAGGCGTCCAAGCCGTATCCCAGCGCAATCGTCGAGCTGTGCCGCGCCAGCTCTTCGAGGATGATCACTTCCTCCATGACGCCGCCGCCGGTGCCGCCGAATTCCAACGGGATCGAGGCCCCCATCAAGCCGATGTCCGCCATCTGTCGCAGCAAGGGCGCAGGGTACTCGCCCTTGTCGTCCCAGGCGGCGACGGCATCCTTGGGCATCTCCTTGGCCACAAAGCGCCGCATCAGGTCCTGCAACGCGCGCTGTTCTTCGCTGAGCTCGAAGTTCATAAGCGTCCCGCTCAAAACTGCCCCGGCACTCCGCCTATTCGGTAAGCCAGATCGTCGTACCATCATATCTTCGGATTGTCGGACATGCAACGATCCTAGGTCATCGGACCTCATCAAGCTTGTCGCCTCCGCGGATTTCCGCACCTCGGCAAACCGCGACGCTTGTGCAAACCGCGAGGGCGACAACGTGACTGCAGACGCACGGAACGAAGCACCAGGATTCAGGATCCATTGACCATGTGCGGCTCCCCGTCGCAGAGCAAATAGCTAAGAACATTTGACTTAAGATAGGAGCAAAAGTACATTTACAATTGTGCAGACATAGAGACTTAAGCACCGAGAGCGCCGACAAGGCGCCAGGACGATCTCGGAGGAGAAAACGACTTTGGCGGAGATTTACGATCACCAGGGCCTGCCGGTCAGGCACGGCCGCGCGCGGGTGAATGGGATTCGCATGCACTACGTGACGGCCGGCTCCGGGGAGCCGCTGTTGTTGCTGCACGGCACGCCTAAGAACCACTATTACTGGTACAAATTGCTTCCGCTGCTCACCGGACGCTTCACGGTGGTGGCGCCGGACTTGCGCGGCTTTGGCTATACCGACAAGCCGCCGGCCGAAGAGGGCTATGATTCCCTCACCAACGCCCACGACGTTGCTGCTCTGATGGCCGGTCTCGGTCACGACACCTACCATGTTCACGGTGAGGACCGCGGCGCCGAATTCGCCTACGCGCTCGCTGCCACGTATCGCGATAGGGTCAGGACATTGTCGTTCTGCGAAATGCTTTTATCCGGCGAAGGGCTGGAGGAATGGTCAAACTTCACCCCGCAGAACGTCTCGGCGCAGTTCCGCCAGCAGGGCGTGTGGGTCTGGCACATCCCGTTTTTCTGGATACCGCACCTTCCCGAGATGCTCATTACGGGGCGTGAGCGCGAGTTCTGGGAGTTCTGGATCAAGGCCGAGACCTGGAACCCGAACGCGATCTCCGAAGAGGCGATCAGCGAGTGGATCGCCTGCCTGAAGGCGCCTGGTGGACTGCGCGGCTGCCTGGAAACCTACCGGGCCGGGATGAAGAACGCGCGCATCAATCAGGACCTGAAACAGCACAAGCTGACGCTCCCCATCATGACGATCGGCGCCCCGGAGTTCTTCGGTCCGCTGGTCGAACATCAGATGCTCAAGGTCGCCGAGACGGTGGAACGGTCCGCCGTCTTCGAGGAGTGCGGACACAGCCTTGCGCTCGAAGCAGAGGGCCGTCTCGCCACCATGCTCCGCGAGTTCATGCTTGGCCGCGCAATTCCGGCGGCTCATCGGTTCAACGAGGAGAGCCAATTGCACGCACCGTTCGGCGCGTGACCTGGCGCGCGAGGCCGGATTTCTCCGAAGCTTCGCCGCATACCCACCCAAAGGAAGTGAATGTCCATGATCAGTACCCGTAGCCTCGGTGGCTTCGCCGCCGCTCTGTTCGCCACCACCGCCCTCGCCGGACCTGTCTTTGCCGGTAATATCGCAGCTGACCTCAAGCAGCCGCTCTGGTATCAGGCGCCCTCCGCCAAGACACTCGAACTCGCCAAGATCGACGATCTGTCGAATACGGTGGTCAGCGACGGCCAGCGCGGCGAGACCGGCGTGCTCGCCTCGACGCTGAAGATCACTGACGAACAGCTCGCCAAGATCAAAGCCGGCAAATTCACAGTTGCGATCTCGCTTGGCTGGCTCGGCGACGACTGGGCCTCCGAACAGACCAAGGGTCTGAAGGAGACATTCGAAAAGTTCGGCATTAAAGTGGTGGCCGAGACCAACGCCAACTGGGACGACGCCAAGCAGATCGCCGACCTCGACGCTATTGGCGTGCTGAAGCCGAACCTGCTCGTGTCGATCCCCCTGAATGGTCAGACCACCGCCTCCGCCTATAAGAAAATCTCCGATGCCGGCACCAAGGTGGTCTTCATCGACCAGGCGGTCAAAGGCATGGATCCGGGCAAGGACTACGCCTCGATCATCTCCTCGGACAACCTGGCGCTCGGCATGTATGTCGCCGACCTGCTGGCCAAGTCGATGGACGGCAAGGGCGAAGTCGGCGCGATGTATTTCGCCAACGACTTTTATGTCACCAACCTGCGCTACGAGGGCTTTGTCGCCCGTATCATGGCGAAATATCCCGACATGAAGCTGGTCGTGGCGGCCGGCCATGACGATCCCAACAAGGGCCAGGAAGTGGCGCAGGCGGTGCTGGCGCGCTATCCCAACATCAAGGGCTTGTACGGCTCGTGGAGCATTCCGGCCATGGGCGCTGCGACTGCGGCGGAAGTGGCTGGCAAAACTCCGGGCGCCTTCAAGATCGTCTGCGAGAACTTTGACCAGATCGTCGCCGCCTCCGTGGCCAAGAACGGCTTCATCGCCGGCATCTCGTCGCAGCGGCCTTACGCCCAGGGTACCGCCGAAGCGACGATCGGCGCGCTCGCCTTGATCGGCGAAAAGACGCCGCCCTACGTGGTGGTGCCGCCGCTGGCCGTGAACCGTTCGAACTTGCCGGCGTCCTACCAGACGATTTATCGTGTGAATCTGCCAGACGCCATGGTCGCCGACTTGAAGAAGTAGGCCGGCGCGGACTGTTTCCCAGGGATCAATGTGTGCCGCATGGCTGAGACCAACATCGTAGACATGCGAGCGATCGAGATGGTCTTCGACGGCATCCAGGTGCTGAAGAAGGCCTCTTTTTCCCTGCGCCGGGGCGAAGTCCATGCCTTGATGGGCGGCAACGGCGCAGGCAAATCAACCCTGATGAAGGTTCTCACCGGCGTCTACCGCAAGGGCGCCGGTACCGTTTTGATCGATGGGGCGCCGGTTGAATTTACCGGGCTGGCGGAGGCCGAGCGGGCTGGCGTCGCCATGATCTTCCAGGAGTTCAGCCTCGTCCCGACGCTGACGGTGGCGCAGAACATCTTCCTCGCCCGCGAGCCACGCGTCGGGCGCGCCTTTCTTAACGACGCCGAGGCAGTGCGCCGTGCGCGGGCGGTCCTGGCGGAACTCGGGGTTGACATCGACCCGCGCACCCCCGTCGAGCAGCTGAGCGTTGGTCTGTGCCAGATGGTCGAGATCGCCAAGGCGCTCGCCAAAAGCGCCCGCATTCTCGTCATGGACGAACCGACCGCCTCGCTGTCGGAGAGCGAGACTGACGCGCTCTTCAAGCTGGTCGAGCGGCTTAAAGGCAATGGCATCTCCATCGTCTACATCTCGCATCGCATGGCCGAGATCTTCCAGGTCTGCGATCGGATCACCGTGATGCGTGACGGCGAGACCGTCCTCACCGATACGTGCGCCAAATTGTCGATGGACAAGCTGGTCGAAGCGATGCTGGGCAGCACGGCCGGCGCGTCCATGACCTGGCACGCGCGCGATCATGCCCTGGGAACAACGCCGGTCCTCGAGATCGAGAACCTTTCGCTCGAGGGCCATTTCGAAGCCGTGAGCTTCGCACTCAAACCGGGCGAGATCGTCGGCCTGGCCGGGCTGATGGGCTCGGGCCGCACCGAGATTGCGGAATCCATCTTCGGCCTGCGCCGTCCCACTGCTGGCCAGATCCGCGTCGGCGGCAAGCCGATCCGCAACAACCGGGACGCCATAGATGCCGGCGTCGGCCTGGTGCCCGAGAACCGGCGCACCCAGGGCTTGGTGCTCGACCATTCGCTGCTCAACAACATTATGCTGCCGAATCTAGCCCGCTTCACGCGGCGATTTATTCTGGACGAGACCGCCGCCACGGCTACAGCGCGGGATTTCATCGGGCGCTTGAAGATCAAGACCGACGGCCCGGGCAAGATCGCCCGCATGCTCTCGGGCGGCAACCAGCAGAAGATCGTGCTGGCGAAGTGGCTTGCCCGCCAGCCGAAGGTGCTGATTCTCGACGAGCCGACCATGGGCGTCGATATCGGCGCCAAGTCCGACATCATCGAGATCGTCAGGAGGCTCGCGGCCGCCGGGGCCGCAGTGCTGGTGATCTCGTCCGAGTTCGAGGAACTCCTGGCCATGAGCGATCGCCTGCTGGTCATCCAGGGTGGCCGGCTGGTGCAAGAACTCGACCGGCGGGAAATTGGTTCTGAGGAGGTCTTGCACCATGCCGTCCAAGGTTGACACCGCTGCAGCGGTAGACGCGGGCGTGGTTGACACGGGGGCGGGGCGGCCCGCGCTCATGGCGCCGCGCTTGCGCATCCAGCTCAACGATTACGTCGTTTACATCGTCTTCGCCGCCGTGCTGATCTTCTTTGCGCTGACCATCGGCGACAAGGGCTTCCTGACGGTCAACAACCTGTTCAACATCACGCGCACGACCTCCATGATCGCCGTGATGGCAGTGGCCATGACCTTCGTCATCTCGGCGGGCGAGCTTGACCTGTCGGTGGGGTCCACGGCGGCCCTCGCCGCCCTGATGGCGGCGCTGGCCATGGAGGCGGGCTACGGGGTTGTCGGCGGCGTCGCGGCAGCCGTCCTGTCGGGCCTCGCCGTCGGGGCGCTGAACGGCTTCTTCGTGACTTTCGTCAACATCCCGTCGTTCCTGGTGACGCTCGGCATGCTCCAGTTCGTGCGCGGGCTCGACATGCGCGTCACCTACACCAAGCCGGTGGCCGTCGCTGACGGCGCCTTCAACGGCATCTTTGGCCTCGGCAGCGTGGCGGGCGTACCCTCGCTGTTTCTGTGGTCGTTGCTGGCTGCCGGGCTCGGCCACGTCGTCCTCAAATACACCCCCTTCGGGCGCGCCGTGCTGGCGACTGGCGGCAACCGGCTCGCGGCGCGCTACTCGGGCATCGACACCGCCCGCACCAAGTTCCTGTGCTTCCTGATCAGCGGTGGCGCTGCGGCGCTCGCCGGCATGCTCTATTCGGGCATGATGCAGACCGCCCGCTACAATTTCGGCACCGGGGCGGAACTGGCCGCCATCGCCGCCGTTATCCTGGGCGGCACCAGCCTGTTCGGCGGCAAGGGCACGATCATCGGCACCTTCGTCGGGGCGCTGCTGATCGGCACCATCAACAACGGGCTGATCATCATGGGCCTCGACGTCAGCGAGCAGAACATGGTGGCTGGCGCCATCATCATCCTAGCGGTGGCGTTCGGGCGGAAGCCGGCGAACTGAGGGAGGGGGCCGATGGTTGTCGGGGCCGAGTAGCAATGGTACGGGATTGCGAGGTCAGAACCGTCTGCTTATAGGCCTAAACCGGGCGTGCCGAGCAATGCATTGTAAGGTTCAACAGCCGTTGCTTTTGACCCTTAGCGTCCGGTCCAGGATTGTTCCGCGAGTTTCTGCAGCTAACGGAAGCAGACGATCTCTGTGTTGATCGACTTCGCATCAGACTGTGAATGCGTTTCCCTTACCCAGGTTACATTGCAGACACTTGGTCCCGAGGTTCTCATCTACTGTTTCGCCGCCCTTCGACCAGGGAATGACGTGATCAACATGCAGCTCGGTCCCCGGTTTGGTCAGTGGGCTTACGCCACACGACTGACACCTAAAACCGTCTCTGACGAGAGTTCTGAACCGTTGACGGTCTGAGATCTCGCGACGAGTGCGGCGCTTCGCAGGCTGGTGCGCATCTTTAAGCACGGAAGCTGCATCAGTTGGCGCGTCAACTTGAGTCTGGGTATGTTCGGCATTGTCGGCGTTCACCCACGCTACAAATTTTGCAAGACCGTCTGACCACGAACCAAAGCGCGCCGAAAAAGTATCCGCTGAAAATTGCGATGCGGGGGCCTTCATTTCGGAGTATCGAGGTTGGCGACCGAGAGTGACCCAAAGATTCTTGATATCGTTGAACAGGTCTTCGTCAGAAATTCCGATTCTTGATCGACTCGGTTGTAAGCCCGCGCACTCCAAAGCCTTCACCCATGACCCAAAGCGACGCTGAATTGTGCTCGGATGCGCTCTACCTGTTTCGCCGTACTCAACCAGCGTGAGCGTGTCACGTTGGAGCAGTTTTGCGCACCTACGCATGTCGTCCAGAAGTGATTCATCTGGCGCACCCCGAAGACTGTCCTCCAGTTCAAACTTCATTCAGCCCTCGGTGTTTAACCCGGCACCTTTGGACAATCGCCCAACACCCCGACGCCCGAGATCGGCACTGCGTCTTACCGACCTATCACGACTTCCGGATCTTGTCGAAGCTGACGTTGGAGGCTGGAAAACTCAAGATCGTTTCCGGCAGAGATTGACCCCAGGCGGAATCGTTCTTGATGTGTTCCGTTAACAGACCGTATTGAGGTTTCAACGCCCCAGCTCACGCAAGCAGCGTCTCGGCCACATCGTAATCGGTAATGAGCACCTCGGGTTCCAGCAGCAGCAGCGCCGATTTTACGGCCAGCGCTTTCTCCCAACCGCCAGACGCCAGGATGATGCGGCGCGCGCTGTGCAGCATCTGAGGTTCGGCCGAGATCACGCGCTCGTTCAGCGGATGCGCGATGACCTTGCCGGAGGCATCGATGAAGCGGCAGAGAATGTCGCCGACGGCG
>JANMVX010000276.1:0-4688 GCA_031393505.1 Hyphomicrobiaceae bacterium
GGATTGCCGGATGGCCGCCAAAAGCACGTCACCCACCTGCGAAACGCCGCCGCCGACGACGATGTGCGAGGGATTGGTGTAGTTGACGAGACCTGCGAGCACCCGCCCAATGGCATTGCCGCTGTCACGGATCAAGGCGACGGCAATCGGGTCGGACTCTTCCAGTGCCCTGATCACATCGGGCAGCCCGAGCTTTTTCTTTTTGGCCAGTATCGCGGCCAGCCTTTCGCTGCGACCAGCCCGCGCCTCGATTTCAGCGCGAGCTGCAATCGCGCGACCGCCTGCGAACGCTTCGAGACAACCGCGATTGCCGCAATAGCACAGTTCCATATGTCCGATATTGGTGTGGCCGATCTCGCCGGCGTGTTCGGTTGCGCCCCGATAGACCGTGCCGTCGCGAATGATGCCGGCTCCGATGCCATTGCCAATCTTGACAAAGATCAATTCAGTCGGTGTGCGGTGTGCTTCGTGGGTTCGCTCGCCAAGCGCCATAGTATAAACGTTGTTATCGACATAGCTCGGGCAGTCGAATTTTGACTTCCAGAAGCTGCGAATTGGGTAGTTTTCCCAGCCAGGCATGATCGACAGGCTCGAGGGCAGGCCTGCCGTAAAGGCCACTGGACCGGGCAGGCCGATGCCGAGACCCCTGACGTCCTTCGGTTTGGCGCTGGCGGCCTGCAAGACCTGTCGCGCCAAGTCATGGATATTCTTGAGGGTGGTCTCGGGCCCCTGCGCGACATCGATGTCATCGGACTCGATTTGGGCAAGGATGCGTGGAGCAAAGTCGGTCAGGGCCACACGCACATGGGTTGACTCGAGATCGATGGCGAGAATGCGGCCGGCATCGGCATTGAAGCCGTAAAGCTTGGGCCGGCGGCCGCCGCTCGAAAGGCCGAACTCCTCCTCACGCAAGAGTCCGCAGGCCACGAGCATGTCCACATGCTCGGTGACCGTGGCCAGGCTAAGGTCCGCGACGCGCACAATCTCCGCCTTGGCAACCGGGCTGCCAGCCCCGCGTACGACTGCCAACACACGCTGACTGACCTCCGACAAACTCAAAACCGCCTCCAAGGTCGTCAAGGAACTTCCTCGATTGTCACTAAATGTTCTTCTATTTATTATAAGAACTAAGCCGCATTTTCTAAAAAGTCAACGACGACTACGGCGCCGCTTTGATGACGACCGCAGCGTTGCTTTTGCTCGATGGAATGCAGGGGTGTAAGAATGCAAGCGATAGCACAGAGGATGTTGCGCCGGTCAGGTCTTGGCGTGACCTCGATGGGTCTCCGGGTCATCCGCGATGCCCTGCGCGCCGCCAAGAAATACGGCGTCGGTCAGTTGACCATGCGTGACCGGGAAAATCTCGTCGCGCTCAAGCCGTCAGGCGAAGGCTTGATGCTTGAGACCTTGCGCTACGACGACGAAGTCAAAGAAGCCGACAGCGTCTTTTCGGACATCGGTTAAGCGGAACTTGAACGGTAAGCCTCTGAGGGCGCAGCAGTTTCCCGACATGAGGGTGACGGCGCGCGGCCTGAATGTAGCCATGTATGCGGCGCGATGACTCATTCATGGTGGCGGCCAATCGTGTTTTTATGCGTCATGCACATCGACACGATCCCGAATCGCAACTCGAGGCCGGCCTATCTGATGCGCGAGAGCGTGCGCGACGGCAAGCACGTCAGGAAGCGCACGCTGGCCAATCTGTCGTCGCTGCCGCTCGATCAGATCGAGACCATCCGACGCGTGCTGAAAGGCAAGCGGCTCGGCCCGGTCGCAGAAGGCCTGGAGGTGATCGGCTCAAAGCCGCACGGTCACGTCGAGGCTGTCAGGACGGCGATGCGACGCTTGGGCTTCGACAAGGTGATCGATGCCAAGCCATCGCGCCGGCGCGATCTCGTCGTGGCCATGGTTGCCGGGCGCATCATCGCGCCCGAGGCCAGCAAACTCTGCATGGCCGGTGCCTGGGCCGATACGACGCTGGCCGATGATCTGGGTATCTCCGATGCGCGCGGGGACGAGCTTTACGACGCGATGGATTGACTGATCGAGCGCCAGGACACGATCGAGAAACGGCTCGCCAAGCGCCATCTGAAGCACGGCGGTCTGGTGCTGTTCGATCTCACATCGAGCTGGTTCGAGGGCGTCACGTGCCCGCTCGCCAAGCGCGGCTACAGCCGAGACGGCCGGTCGGGCACGCTGCAGGTCAACTACGGTCTGATGACGGATGATCGTGGCTGTCCGGTGTCGGTGTCGGTGTCGGTGTTCGAGGGCAACACCGGCGATCCCAAGACGCTGCTGCCGCAGGTCGAGAAAGCGCGCAACAGCTTCGGTCTGGAACGGCTGGTCATGGTCGGCGACCGCGGCATGATCTCGACTGTGCAGATCGACGCCATCGCCAAGCTGGACGGGGTCGACTGGATCACGGCGCTGAAAAGTGGCGCCATCGCCAAGCTGGCCGATGCCGGGCATTTGCAGCTCGACCTGTTCGACGAGCGCAATCTGATTAACCTGACGTTCACGGATTATCCTGGTAAAAGGCTGGTCGCCTGTCGCAATCCGGCGCTCGCCAGGCTTAGGACCGAGAAGCGCAAAGACCTGATCGCGGCCACCGCGCGCGACCTGGAGAACGTCGCTGCCATGGTGGCGAGCGGCCGGCTGGCGGGCCGCGACAAGATTGGTGTGCGGGTCGGCAAGGTGATTGGCAGATATAAGGTCGCCAAGCACTTCGATCTCGACATCAAGGACGGCTCGTTCGCCTTCGCGGTGAACGAGGCCCGCGTCGCTGCCGAGGCCGCGCTGGACGGGCTCTACGTGATCTGCACCAGCGTCGCCAAAGCCGGCAACCTCGCCAAGGCGCGCGCGTTGCTGGCAATGCCCGAGACGGCGAGCGCCTCCGATGCCAATGAAGCTGCGCTCGCGCCTGTCAGAACCTGTCCGTATTGCGGCGGCCCGATGCATGTCATCGAGATTTTCGAGGCAGGTCAGGCACCGCGCCATCAGGCGTCACCAAGACAGGCTGTCATCAGGATCGGTACGTCATGACGGAACACATTCGGCGCCGGACGGCTCTTGTGCATGATGCTGGTCGATCCGCCGGCACCGCAGGATTGCGCGCTGATCTTGCAATAGCCCAACTGGGAGCACCGGACTCGGCTGCACTGGCGAGAGGCGCCAGACTCGATTGGATGCCAATTCAGCCCACGCCATAGCCGCCCAGGCCGTTGGCGCCATCCGGACTGCCGTCACTGAAACCAAGCTCAGCGACCAAATCCCCATAGCGCTTGCGGCACGGACACGCCGTACCTCCCGCGGGTTCCTTCCCTGAAGGCTTTCGAACGACGGCCCCGGTGCGCGTGACTACCATCGTGACGGGCCGTCGTTCGAAAGCCTCTACACGAAGGTTGGTCACTGCTCTTGAGCCGCATGTTCGAAGCGGCTTCAGCTCCGGACCAGCGCAATCCGCGCCGGTACAATGCCGGCCGAAGCATCGTTTCAATCCAAGACCTCGTCGGCGAAGCGCGATGCTCACAGGTACGATTCTTCGGCAAGTACTCATTGACAGCATTGACCATATGACATTCACATGACGCTGCGGCGCCATTTCTCCAGCGCTGCGATTGCCACTGACACTCACCCCCCGAGTGCAGGGGTTGGCTGTGTGCGTCCCTAGGGGTGTCCATTGCCGTTGGCGACCAGCCTCCTTCAGCGGGGTTGGGCTGGTCGCCAATTTCCCCGGCTTTCGCTTGGTATCGTTCGTCGGCTCCGGGTCATGCAGTCCGGTTAGCCCGTCAGCCATCGATGCTTGAAGCAGCCCAATGAACGGACGAAATGCGGCGGGTTGTCGCAGTAGGTCCGAACCTCATATCATCGGTGTAGATGGCTGGACAGAGGCGGCCGACGTCATGGGCCACTAAGAGAAGTTCCATGATAAAGCGCCCGGTAGGCACGTTGCCGAATTGGAACTGCAACGAGGCACACTGGCTCTGGTTAGTCCCAATTCAAGTGGAGAGTTAATTGGCGGCGCGTATATGGGATCGTCGCATTCACCCGGCATCGGCCTTTTTTCGCCGTGCCATCGCAGGTCGTTGCCGCTATTGATATATCGGTTATGCTGTGCGAGCCTCAACAAACTCCTAAATCGACGGCGCTAAAACCAAGCCAGGCGTGAGATGGATCGTATTCGCTGCAGGCTTGGGTTGGGCAAATTCGACGCGGTTTCGCCGAAGGCTGAGCCGATTCTTGGAGCCCCCCAAATCCCGTCGTGCGCCCGGAAAGCATCAGGCCGCGACAAAGCCGGGCGGCGCTGATGTCGCTAACCGCAACTTGCAATGTTCCTTTGCTGCGCGTCGCTGCGGTCGGCAAACACTACGCTGGCGTCAATGTTCTCGACGACATCAATTTCACAGTTGATCGCGGCGAAATTCTCATGCTGGTTGGCACCAACGGTGCCGGCAAATCGACCCTTAAGAACATTCTGAGCGGGCTGATCGCTCCCGATGCTGGCGAAGTGCATTTTGCCGGCCGAACGCTTTCGGCGCTGTCGACTGCAGACGCCGACCACCTCGGCATCGGCACCATCCACCAGGAACTCAGCCTGTTCGAGAACCTCAGCGTCGCCGAGAACATCCATTTACCGCACCTGCCGCAGCGGCTGGGCCGGGTGGATCGGCCGCGGATGGCGCAGCAGG
>JANMVX010000359.1:0-22377 GCA_031393505.1 Hyphomicrobiaceae bacterium
AGCGCGCGCAAGGCAACCTTTTGCATCTGCGGCGACTTTGAGCGGATCGATGCGGCGGTCGTTGCCGCCCAGTCGGACGCCTCTATTTCCAGCGCCGCGAGGATGCCCTCGATGCGATCTGCGCAAAAGCAGCGTGCGATCATCGTGCGTAGCGGGGTCATCCTGCTTGCGGCCGGTCGTCCGTGTGCCCGCAAAGCGCTGGCGATGGCGGCGGCCGCAGTCCCGTGGCTGTCGAGCGCGCTGGCAATGTCCGTGACAAGAGCACTGTGCTGGTCACGTTGCACGGTGGCGTCCGCCAGCCCAAGCTCAAGCATCTCACCCGCTCCGATCACTTCGCCCGTCAGGGCGAGCCAGACGCCCGTTTCCCCGGGGCAACGGGACAGGAACCAGCTCGCCCCGACATCGGGCACCAGCCCAATCCCGGTCTCTGGCATGGCGAAGCGGGTCGAGGCATCGACGATGCGAACGGAGGCGTTGATCCCGAGCCCGGCCCCGCCGCCCATGACCAGCCCCGACATGAGGGCGACGATAGGCTTGGCGTAGGTTGCGATGGCATGATCGAGCAGATATTCGCGCCGCCAGAACCGGAATGCGAAATCCGACTGCGGCGGACGATGGTCGTAGAGTTGGCGGACATCGCCTCCCGCGCAAAAACCGCGATCACCGGCTCCATCGAGGATGACGGCGCGGATGCGCTCGTCATGACGCCAGCCGTCGAGGGCAGCGGCGATGGCCTCCACCATGCCCAGGGTGAGCGCATTGATCGCCTTTGGCCGGTTGAGCGTGATGCGGCCGAGATTGCCCTGCGTGCTGATCAGCACGTCGGCCGCGATGCTGGGGGCGCCCTCGGACATCACATCAACGTCCCTTTACGATCAGGCTGCGGGCGATGATCAGCCGCATGATCTCGTTGCTGCCTTCCAGAATCCGGTGCACGCGCAGGTCCCGCACGATCTTCTCGATGCCGTAGTCGGCGAGATAGCCGTAGCCGCCGTGCAGCTGCAAGGCCTCGTCGGCGACCTGGAACCCCACATCCGTGGCGAAGCGCTTGGCCATGGCGACCAAGCGCGTGGCCTCAGGATCCTTGGCGTCGAACCGTCGCGCCGCCTTGTGCAACAGCGCGCGGGCAGCCTCCAGATCGGTCGCCATGTCGGCCAGACGGAATTGCAGCGCCTGGAACTGGTCGATGGTCCGGCCAAAAGCCTTGCGGCCAGCCATATAAGTTAGCGTCCGTTCCAGCGCCGCCGCGCCGCCGCCGAGCGAGCAGGCCGCGATGTTGAGCCGGCCACCGTCGAGACCCATCATGGCGATGCGAAAACCTTCGCCCTCCTCGCCCAGGCGATTGGCGACCGGCACGCGGCAATTTTCGAAGATGACCTGTCCGGTCGGTTGGGCGTTCCAGCCCATCTTGCGTTCGTTCGCGCCAAAGGAGAGACCGGGGGAGGGCGATGGGACGGCGAGCGCGGTGATGCCTGAGGGGCCGTCGCCGCCCGTGCGCACCATGGTCACGTACCAGTCGGAGAGGCCGGCGCCGCTGATGAATTGCTTGGTCCCGTTGACCACATAGTGATCGCCATCGCGCGTCGCCCGGGTGGCGAGCGCCGCCGCATCCGATCCCGCGCCGGGCTCGGTGAGGCAGTAGCTGGCGATGTTCTGCATGGACAAGAGGCCTGGCAAGGCGCGTTGGCGCAGAGGCTCGGCGCCAAAGGCATCGATCATCCAAGCCGCCATGTTATGGATCGACAGGAAGGCGGCCACGCTCGGGCAGCCGGTCGCCAGCGCCTCAAAGATGATCGCCGCATCGAGCCGCCCGAGCCCGGCGCCGCCTGAGCTCTCGCGCACCGTGATGCCGGCCAGGCCAAGCGCGGCGGCCGCACGCAAAGTCTCGACCGGCAACACCTTCTTCTCATCCCACTCGCCCGCGAACGGCGCCAGCTTGGTGCGAGCAAAGTCGAGCGCCATGGTGCGGATGGCGTTCTGCTCTTCGGTCAGGTCAGGGTCCATCGATTCCGCCCCAGTCTATCCCGCCCCAGTCTCAGGCCTCGGCCAGCGCGCGCGGCAATTCGATCGGCGTATCGGCGCTGAGCTTGGCCAACTCCCAGCCGCGCCGGAAATCCATGACATGCTTGCGCATCCATAGTTCCGCATCGCTGGCGTTGCCCCGGACGATTGCGGCGGCGATCCGCTCATGCGCGGTCACCATGCGGCCGATGGCCTGCGGCAAGTGGGAGCTGATGGCGTCGAAGGCGGGATGCAGCAGCAGCCCCACAGGCTCGCGTGACAAGCGCATGGCCTTGTTCTGCGCACCCTCGGCAATCAGCCCGTGAAACTTGGCGTCAAACTGTAAACAGCGCTCCGGAATGGCGATGCACTGGCGCGTCTGCTCGACATTGGCCTCGATGGCCGCGCACTGATCGTTGGTGCGGTTTTGCGCGCACAAGGAGGCGCACGCCGGTTCCAGGGCGAGCGCGACCTCCCAGAGTTCCTTGAAGGTGACCTGGTGCATCACCATCGCCATGCTCGCCCGGGGGGCAAGGACGTCGCCGTCGGGAACCGAGACGCACAGACGCTTGCGCCCCTGCCGGCGCACCAGACCTTCCGTCTCCAGTTGCCGGATGCCTTCGCGCACCGTCGAACGGTTGACGCCAAACTGCTGGGCCAGTTCCGTCTCCGTGGGCAGCTGATCGCCAGCCTTCAGGCCACCGGTTAGAACCATCCGGCGCAATTCGCGGGACACGACCTGATAGGCCGACAGCACATTCAGCTTTTCGAACCGCATACTCATTCGCTTGGCCGGGCAATCCGTTGACGTTCCCCGTAGAGTACTCGATAGTATGTATGTCCGACAATCGGAATTTAGCCGGAGCTGTGCCATGACCAGAGCCGCTTTCATCGCCGCTTACGTGCGAACGCCCTTTACCTTGGCAAAAAAGGGCGCGCTCGCCAGCGTCCGGCCCGACGATTTGGGCGCACACGTCATTCGCGCGCTGCTGCAGCGAACCGGCGTGGCGGGCGAGGAGATCGAGGACGTGCTGTGGGGCTGCGCCTTTCCCGAAGGCGAACAGGGGCTGAACATCGGGCGCGTCGTGGGCCTGCTGGCCGGGCTCCCCGTCACGACCGCAGGCGCCACCATCAACCGCTGGTGCGGCTCCTCGATCCAGGCCGTCCAGGTCGCCGCCGGCATGATCGCAATGGACGCCGGAGACGCCTTCGTCGCCGGGGGCACGGAGTCGATGTCGCGGGTTCCCATGATGGGGTTCAACCTGTCCCCGCATCCGTCCTGGAGCGAGCAAGAGGTGCGCGATTTCGTCAATGTCGGCCTGACCGCTGAGCGCGTCGCCGAACAGTTCGGCCTCACGCGTCAGGACCAGGAGCGCTTCGCCTTTGCCAGCCATAGCAAGGCGCGCCGGGCCCAGCTTGAGGGACGCCTGGCCGGAGAGATTGCTCCGATCGCCGTCGGGGCCGCCACGGTCGCCGAGGATGGCTGCGTGCGCGACACCTCGCTGCAGAAGCTCGCCGAGCTGAAACCTGCCTTCAAGCCAGACGGCACCGTGACGGCGGGAACCTCGTCGCCGATGACCGATGGGGCCACGGCACTGCTGGTGTGCAGCGAGGACTATCTGAACCGCCGCGGGCTGACCCCGCTCGCCCGCATCCGGAGTTTCGCCGTCTCCGGCTGCGATCCGGGCGTCATGGGGCTCGGGCCCATCCGATCCTCCCAGAAGGCGCTGGCGCGCGCCAAACTCTCGGTGGCCGACCTCGACATCGTCGAGATGAACGAAGCCTTCGCGTCCCAGGCCGAAGCCTGCCGGCGCGAACTCGCCATCCCGGAAGAGAAGCTCAACATCGACGGCGGCGGCATCGCCATCGGCCACCCGCTCGGCGCCACCGGCGGCCGGCTGATCGGCAAGGCCGCGCAATTGTTGCAGCGCGAGAAAGGGCGCCACGCGCTGGCGACCCAGTGCATCGGCGGCGGCATGGGCATCGCGATGGTGCTGGACGCGGTTTGAGGGGGTGGGGCCGACGACGAGGCGAACCTCCCCGTCGGATTCGTGTCGCAATGCAACTCACCGAGGTCGCGCACCGGTATCAATCAGCCCACCCAGGCGGCGTACGCAGCCAGGAATGCTCTATGCGTTCAAAGGCTGCAGCCGTGCGAACGACGTCGGCCTCTCCCAACAGCCGACCGACGATCTGCATCCCGATCGGCATCCCATCTGAGCCAAAGCCTGCACAGGTCGATGCAGCCGGCTGACCGGTAAGGTTGAAGGGATAAGTGTAGTATACCCAAGACACAAGGTTGCGATCCTCATAGCCCAGCGGAACGTTGCGGCCGACGTCGAGCGAAGACACTGGCAGAGTTGGCGAAACCAGAATGTCGTAGGTTTCGAACAGTGTCCTGATCTTATCGCGCAGCGAATAGCGCTCGAACACCGTCTGGTAGTAGGTGCGCATGTCCTGGGCCAGTGCTTCCGTCAGAATGCTGGCGACGGCGGGGTCGAGGAGGTCCCGCTGGGTTTCAATGAACGAGCGCAGCCGCGTGCCGACACCGGCATAGAACTCTGCGGTCCATAGATCGGCCGGGTCTGTGTCGAACACGTTTTCCACGAGGTCGATTTGGGCACCGAGATCCTCCAGTTTGCGGACGGCCTTGGTCACGGTATCGGCCACTTCAGCCGTGGGCCGCGCATAGCCGAGCGTTGGGCTCCAAGCGATGCGCAGGCCCTGCAAACTAGCCTCTGCCGCGCCGAGTACGTCGGGCACTGGGCCGGCGATTGCGAAAGGATCGCGCGGATCATTGCCCGCGATTGCGCAGAACAGGAGTGCCGCGTCTTTTATGTTGCGGGCAATTGGGCCAACGTGCGCCAACGTCGGTGTCGCCGAAGTTGGCCACACCGGTACCCGACCGAATGTGCCCTTGAGGCCTGACAGCGCGGTCAGGGCGCAAGGGATGCGTATCGAACCACCACCGTCGGTGCCAAGCGCGAACGGTGTAATGCCGGCGGCGACCGAAGCGGCGGCGCCGGCACTCGAGCCGCCCGGAGTTTTGGCTAGGTTCCACGGGTTCCGCGTAATGCCAGTAAGCGGACTGTCGCCGACCGGCTTGCAGCCGAATTCGCTGGTGGTGGTCTTACCGATTAGGATGGCGCCGGCGGCTTTGGCGCGTTCGATGGCGGGTGCATCAACTGCGGCGACGTTCTTGTCCATTGTTCGCGAGCCCGAGCAGAAACGCTCGCCGGCGACTGCTATCAAATCCTTGGCTGAGAACGGAATTCCGTGTAACAGGCCGAGGGGAGTTCCCTGCATCACCGCGTTCTCGGCGACCTTGGCCGCCGCCATCGCTTTTTCGGGCATCAGAATAAAGAAGGCGTTAAGCGTCGCCTGCGTCGCCTGAGCTTTGTCGAGTGCGCGGCGAGTGAGTTCGACCGGCGAAACCTTTTTTGCCGCAACCAGCCGCCTAAGCTCCATGGCTGTCATGAAGTCTAACTCAGCCAGCATGGCACCCTCCCGTTGTGGGGGTGCCTGACCAGCGGTCAAACACCCTTACCACCCTCAATCGTTGACGATCGCAAATGCGCGCACCGGCGAGCCGGAACCGCCCTTGAACTTCAAGGGAACGCCGAAGAACTGAAACTCCTTTTTACCAAGCAGTTGTTCGAGATTGACCAGCCACTCCCAATGCGAGATGCCGAGGTCGCGGCACAAGCGGTGCTGGGCAAAAATGTTGTCGGAAGGCTTGTCTGTCGAGGGACCTTCGACGCCATGCATGCGCGAGCCGTGGTCATACAGCCACTGTGTCGCCTCCACAGTCACCAGCGGGTTCTTGAATACGCTGTCGAGCTCCGGGTAGGTCTTTTTGTGGAAGCCCGTGCACAAAAGCACGATGTGGCCGTTGACTTTGACCCCGGACTTCTCCTCTGCCAGCTGCATATCCTTGACCGTGATGTCGCCGAGCAGCGGGACGTGCTGCAGATCGAAGCACACAGCCTTGCCGAAAAACAGATCGAGTGGCATCTCGTCGATGGGAGCGCCCTTGGCGTTGACATGGCGAAAGCCGTCCACGTGGGTGCCGACGTGATCCAGCATCGCAATGAAGTTGGTTTGGAAGGTCATAGGGTCGCCCGGAACGCCGAGTTTGAGTGCCTTGGACGACTCATGACTCATATGCGTGGTAATGACCGGTCGCTGAAACAACTTGTGCGCCGGCATGTTGTCCTCGATCGAAAGACTGAGGTCGATGACGTTTGACATAGCTTCCTCCATAGGGTGCCGCTTCTGTGCAGCTTGGGTGTACGCGCTTCGTGCATAGAAAAGCCTCCGACAACCTATGGGCGCGAGAGCCGGGCGGTTGCGACGGAAACCCAAAGAGCAATTTTCCTGAACAGGCTGGGCAGCGCCACGCGCGCCGCCCAGCCGCGCCACCACCGTCACCCGCCAGCGTGCTCGATCTCGGGCAGCAGCCAGCACGACGTCGGGCTCATGTTCTCCTTGGTGATCTGCGTCAGCGGGCTGAGCAGCGCGTAGGGGGCGCTGCCGGGCTTGAGCTTGGCCTGCAACAGCATTTTTATCGCGCTGTTGAGATCACGGGCCTGGCCGGCGACGTTGTAGCTGTAGTAGACCGAGAAATCGCCGGCCTGGATCTTGTCGCAGCCGGCAGCGCGATTGCCGCCGCCCGAGGTGACGAGCGTGACCTTGTCTTTCAGGCCGGCCTCGCGAATGGCGGAGGCGGTGCCGAGATCAGCGACATCCCAGAAGCCGACGACGCCGCATAGGTCGGCATTCTGCTTCAGCACCGTCGACATGATGGCGTAGGCCTTGGTGGTGTCCCAATCGGCCGCCTGGCTGGACACGATCTGGATCTCGGGATGGGCCTTGATGGTGTCTTCGACTCCCGCCAGCATCAGAATGCTCGCCGGTGCGGCGCGGGCGCCCTGAACCACCGCGATCTTGCCGGAGGAGTTGCTGCCCTTGCCGCATTTCGTGACCAGGGCGCCGGCGGTTTTCCTGCCGATATCGTACCAGTCCGGCCCGACAAAAACGTCGCTGGTGGTCTGCGAGCGCTGCTGCACCTGGATGGTCGGGATGCCGGCCGTCAGGGCTTGCTTGACGAGTTTGTTGTAGGAGCGGTCGTCGTTGTTCTGGATGATCAGCAGGTCGGGCTTTTCCGCGATCAGCGAGTTGATGGCCTGGATGCCAGATTCGACGCTCCAGTTGGGATCGCGCACGATGATTTCGTAGCCGAGTTCCTTGGCCTGCCGCTGCATGCCGGCGAGCCAGCCTTGGGTCAGATCGAAGCCCATGGAAATCGGCACGAAGCCGACTTTCTTGCCTTTCAGCGCCGCGTAATAGTCGGCGCCGTCCTCGGCGGTCGCGGGGACGGCCGTCAGGGTGGCCGTTGCCGCAAGCATGGCGGCGAGCCCAAGTCCCTGTAAAAGCTGTTTCAACATGGCGAGTCCTTCCTGTGACGTTCCGGGCCGAAGTTGGCCCCGGCTAGGCAAACGCAATCGTCCGATGACCTCGCGGGTCTCAGATGTCTTTGGGCGCAACGGACGCCCTCGGGTCGCCCCGCTTCCTGGCGGCCCGCTGGCCGGGATGGTCGTGCGCCCACAGCAGATAGAGCGGCCCGTCACCGGCGTTGCGCAGCGCATGGGGCGTGTTCGGAGGAAAATGCACGCCGTCAAGGGGGCCGAGTTCAAGGTTTGCCCCGTCCTGATGGAGCACAGCAGCGCCGCGCACAACGATGTAGGTCTCGCCGTGGGCGTGGGCGTGCGTGACATGGCTGTTGCCCGGCAAGATCACCGTCACGCCGACGGCGAGCCGCTCATTGATCACGGCGCGATCCGGGTTGTGATTGACCGCGCCCTTAGGGCCGGCCACCCAATTGGCGCACCAGCGCAGATGCCCGCCCTCTTTGGCCTGCTCTCCGCCCCAGTCCGGCACGAGATCGACGAAGGATACCAGCCGCACCTCGTCAGCGGCCGGGAACGGACCGGGGCCATCGAGATAGGTCGAAACACCCCATTTCTCGATCGCATCGTGCAACCAGATCAGTTCCACGTCGGCATCGCCGACCGTGCGCACGCCGTGCGGTACGCCAGCGGGAATGTAGAGACAGTCCAGCGGGCCGGCCCGATGCGCGTTGCCGACGCCGTCGAAGCTCTCCACTTCGCCCTTCAAGATCACGTAGATCTCGGTCACGGAATGGACGTGCACCCCCGACTGGCGGTTGCCGGCCGGCATGCGCATGAGCCCGATGGCGCAAGTCTGGCTGATCACCGAGCGATCAGGATTGGTGTTGATGTAGCCGTCCGGCCCACCAACCCAAGTGATCAGTGAGCGCATGAAGCCGGGCTCCTTGGCCTGCTTCACCGACCAGCTCGGTTCGAGGTCCCGGTTCCTCACCACGTGTCCTGAAGCGACCATGTCGCACTCTCCTGTGAACCCGTGTGTCGGCTGGCCTAACGCGCCGTGAGATTGACGGAGCGGGCGGGATAGCCTTTTGGCACCGCGGAGGCTTGCTCCAGCGTGCGCAGATCCTCTGGGCTGAGATCGAGCGCCGCGGCGCGGATGTTGACCTCGAACTGCTCTAACGTGCGGGCGCCGGCCACCACCGAGGCGACGGCCGGCTGGGCCAGCAGCCAGGCGATCGCCACTTGCGCTGGTGTGGCGCCGGAATGCCTCGCAACCACGTCCTGCACGGCTTTGAGGACGCGCCAGTTCCGGTCGGTCGCCCGGTTTTCCCAGGACTCCTCCCAGGCTTCGGGCGTGGTGGCGATCCTGCCTTCGTCCGCCCCGGTCGGCCGATGGTCGGGCCGGTACTTGCCGCTGAGGAAGCCGCCGCCGAGCGGACCCCATGGCACGAGACTGACGCCCTCGGACAAGCACAGCGGCGTGATCTCTTCCTCGATGTCGCGCACCACCAGCGAGTACTGGTACTGCGCCGCGATGAACTTCGCCCAGCCGCGCTTGTCGCTGAGCCCGAGCCCCTTCATCACTTGCCAGGCGGCGAAATTGGACACGCCGATGTAACGCACCTTGCCGGCGGCCAAGAGGTCATCGAAGGTGCGCAGCGATTCCTCGAGCGGCGTCAGGGCGTCCCAGCCGTGCATGTAGAGTACGTCGATCACGTCCGTGTGCAGACGTTTCAGGCTAGCCTCGACCGCGTCGCAGATGTGGCGGCGCGACAGGCCGGCGTGATTGGGACCAGCGCCCATCGGCCAGCGCACCTTGGTTGCCAGGATCGCGTCTGCGCGGCGGCCTTTCAGGGCCTCCCCGACAATCTCCTCGGAGCGCCCACCGGCATAGACGTTGGCGAGGTCGAAATGGTTGCCGCCCGCCTCGATGAAGGCGTTGATGATGCGGACGGCCTCTTCCGGCGGCGTGCCGCGGCCGCTGGCCTCGCCGAACACCATGGTGCCAAGCGCGATTTCAGAGACCAGCAGGCCAGAATTGCCAAGACGACGAGTGCGCATGGGAGCTTCCTTGAAAATCAGCCTTTGACGGACCCGGCGATCAGGCCACGAACGAAATAGCGTTGCAGGGAGAAAAACACCGTGAGCGGCAGAACCATGGAGACGAAGGCGCCAGCCGTCAGCAGCTCCCAATCGTTGCCGCGCGAATCCACCATTTCGACCAGGCGCATCGTGAGCACCTGGACCTTGGGTTGGCTGCCGACAAAGATCAGCGCGACGAGGTAGTCGTTCCAGACCCAGAGAAACTGGAATATCGCGTAGGAGGCGAGCACCGGCATCGATAGCGGCAGCACGATGCTGCGAAAGATGGTGAAGTGCGTCGCGCCGTCCATCACTGCGGCTTCAAGCAGCTCACGCGGCAGGGCGGCGATGTAGTTGTAGAGCAGGTATATCGCGAGCGGCAGGCCGAAGCCGGTGTGCGCCAGCCAGACGGCGAGATAGGTGCCGTTGAGGTTGAGCTTCACGTAATCGGAAAGCACCGGCACCAGCGCGATCTGCAGCGGCACGACCAGCAGCGCGACGACGCCGGCAAAAACGATGCCGCGGCCGGGAAACCGCAGCCAGGCAAAGCCATAGGCGGCGAACGCGGCCAGGATCAGCGGCAACAGCACGGACGGCAAGGTCACCGCCAAGCTGTTGAAAAAGGCGCCCGACAGATCGTCGCCCTTGAGCGTGCGGGTGACGCCTTGAGAATTTGTGAGCTGGTATTGCTTGCCGGTCAGAACGTCGTCGTAGTTCCGCAATGTGAAATCGGCATTGACCGTCCAGTCCAGCCGTTCGACCCGGATGGCGCCGGCCCGCTTGTTGCCGATCCACACGACGCGCTTGCCATCGGGCCGCATCACGCCAGCGCGCAATTCCTCGAACGTGCCCGTGGCGCCGGCCACTTGCATGACGCCGTTGCGCACGAGGCCAGGGTCCAGCGCCAGCGTCTCGACGACCAGCCATTCGCGATGCGGCAAGATCGTCCACCACCCCGATTGCTGGATCTCGTCCGGGGTGCGGAAGGAGGAGATCATCAGCCCGAGCGTGGGCAGCAGCCAGAGCACCGTGAGCACAAACAACGGCAGGTTGACGGCCCAACGGCCGAGCCTGGAGCGTGGGACGGGCCGGGCCGTCATCGCTGCTCGCTCCTTTGGATATTGCGCAGGTTGTAGACGATGACCGGAGTCACAGCCAACAGCAGCACGACGGCGATCGCCGAGCCGAGGCCAAAGTCGCGATGGATGAAATACTGATTGTAGAATTGCGTGGCCAAAACGTCGGTGCCGAACTCGCCGCCCGTCATGACCAGCACGATGTCGAAAATCTTGAGCGTGAAGATGGTCACGGTTGCCGAGACGGCGATGACGGTGCTCTTGATCATCGGCAGGGTGACACTCCAGAAGGCGCGCAGCTCACTCGCGCCATCCATGCTTGCGGCCTCCAGCACGTCGGACGGCACCGCCTTGATCGCGGCCGAGAACAGCACCATGGCGTAGCCGGTCTGCAGCCAGATCACGATGACGATCAGGAACAGGTTGTTCCAGGGCTGTAGCAGGGCGATCCAGGCCTGCGGCTGGCCGCCAGCGCCGGTGTAAAGGGCGTTCAGAACGCCGATCTGGGGCAGGCTCGCGTCCCGGTAAGCGTAAATGAACTTCCAGACGATGCCGGCCCCCACCAGGGAGATGGCCATCGGCATAAAGATGATCGCCTTAACATAGTTTTCATAGCGGCTGCGATCGGCCAGGGCGGCGATGGCGAGGCCGAACACCGTTGTGAATCCGGCACCGAAGATCAGCCAGAGCAGATTGTTGCGGAAGGTCACCAGCATGAAGGGCTCGGTGAACAGGCGCACATAGTTGGCAAGTCCGACGAACGCCGAGCCGTCGTGGTTGAACAGGCTGGCATAGGCGGTGCGAACGGTCGGAAAGGCGAGGAAATAAAAGATCATCAGCAACGCCGGGCCAACGAACATGGCCGGTTGCAACACGCTCGCAGTGCGCCGTCCGGCATGCGCACAGACCTTATCGAGCGCAAAATACAGGCCCGTCAATCCGCCCCCGACCCACAACACCGCGATCAGGGCCGTGAGCAGCTTGGGCAGATCCGTCCGGGCCAGGAAGACGATGCCGGTGGCGAGAACGATGACGCAGACCGCCGTCCCGGCAAGGCCAACGAGCAGCCCCGAACGGTTCTGCCACCGCTCGGTCTGCCGGGCCGCGTCTTGCGTGATGGTCCGGTCCGGCAAGGCGGTTACCTTCCGACAGGCGTTCGGGGATTCAACGGTCAAATCCCGCCCCACGCTTCCCTGTGACTTGGGAGGCGCGGGACGGCAGATGGCGGCTTGCTATTTCGCAGGCCCCGCTATTTGGCAGGCCAGCTCGCGTCAATAGTCTTCAACGCCGTATCGAGGTCCTCGCTGCCGCTCACCCATGAGGTCATCTCCTTCCAGAAGGAGCCGGCGCCGACCTGACCTGGCATCAGGTCCGAGCCGTCGAAGCGCACGCTGGTCGCGTCGGCCAGGATCTTGGCGACGCCTTTGTCGATGTCGTTGCCATACCACTCAAGTTTGGCGTCCTTTTGCGGCGCGATGGTGCCGCCTGAGTCAAGCCAAGTCTTCAGGTGCTCGCCGCGGCTGAACCACGCCATGACGGCGCGCGTTTCCGGCCGGTCCTTGAACATCGACCAGACGTCACCACCCACTTCGACGGGTTTGCCGAATTTCGCATCGATGCCCGGCAAATAGAAGAAGTCGTAGTCGACGCCAGATTTCAGGTTCTTGTCCTTGGGAAAGAAGCTGACAATGAAGTTGCCCTGCTTGTGCAGCCAGCATTTGGGAGGTGCAAGGAACATCGCGCTAGGCGCATCGCCGAACGAGGTCGAGACGATACCCTTGCGGCCGCCGAACACGTTCTTGTCATTGAACCAGATTGCGGCAACCGTCTCGGCAGCGTGCTTGACCTCGGGAGAACTGAACTTCAGCTTGCCTGTGACCCAATCATCATAGTTCTGCAGCGTGGTGGTGCGCAGCATGGTCTCTTCCACCCAGTCGGTCAGTGCCCAGCCGGTCGCCACACCCGACTCAATGCCGATGCACCAGGGCGTGTCGCCATCGGCGACGATCTGGTTCTGCAGCTTCATCAGCTCGTCCCAGGTCGCGGGCACTTTATAGCCGGCGGCGTCGAATGCCTTCTTGGGATACCAGATCAGGCTCTTGACGTTCACGCGCTCCCAAACCCCAGCCATGATCGGCTTGCCGCCAGCATCGGACTTGGTCGCCATGTCGAGCCAGCTCTGCAGATATTGGCCCTTCAGGTAGTCCTGGCTCATGAAGGTTGACAGATCGACGAGCTTGCCGGCTTTGGCGAAGTTGCCCATCAGGCCCGGCTGCGGAAAGTCGACGATGTCAGGCACATTGCCGGCATCGACGCGGGTGGCGATGGTCGCCTCGAACTGCTTGGAGCTCTCGTATTGGATCTTGATGCCGGTCTGCTGCTCAAAGGCTTTGACGTTGTCGTTGAACTTGACTTCGTCAGCGCCGGCGAACGCGCCGAAGGCTGTGACCGTGGTGCCCTTGAACTTGCCTGCAAGGGCATCGGTGAGTTCTTGCGGCATATTTTGTGCGCTTGCAGCCGTGGCGCCAGCCGCCAGGGCAGCAGCCAACAAACCCGTGGCCGCTCGTTTCGTTGTGAACCAACTCATGCGCTTTCTCCCGTGTGATACGCGGCGTTCCGGTCTTGACACGTGCGGCACGGAACGTCCGTGGCCGCACAGTCGCCGGGGCCATCCCGATCAGTGATGAAATGGTCCGCCGACGGCAACGTGCGCAAGAGCGGCAGCCCCACTCCACTTTGGACCTTCAGTCGCCCTGTCATCACTGTCAACGGGAATTTGGCTATCGATGGACAATGGCCTGCTGGACTTGCTAGAAGTGCGCGCTGCTTTATACCGGCGCCGCCGTGTGTGCTGCGGTCCCGGAAGCTGAAGGACAGCAATGCCGACGATTAAGACTCTCGCCGAAACGGCCGGTGTTTCTATCCGGACAGTGACACGGGTGCACAATGCACCTCAATCGGTCTCCGAAAGGACGCGCCTCAAGGTGGCCGCGGCAGCTGATGCCCTGGGCTACGTGCCGGACCGTCTGGCACAGGCGTTGCGTTTGGGGCGTTCCGGCGTCATTGGCCTGCTCACCGACGTCGGCGGCTTGACGCCGTGCTCAAGCGACATTGTGCGCGGCATCGAGGAGGCGCTGGCCGAACGCGGGCTATCGCTGCTCATCGGCAACATGGAGAACCGCTCGGAATCTTCCGAGGCGATCCTGCGCAGCTTTCGCGCCGGCCGCACTGATGGCGTGATCTGCGCGGCGACCTATCATCGCCAGATTGAGGATTTTCAACCGCCGTTCACTCCGGGCGTGCTGGTCAACTGCTTCACGCCCAACAAAACGCTGCCCACCATCATTCCCGATGAGGAGAAGGGCGGTCACGCCGCCTGCGCGCACCTGCTGGAGCGCGGCCATAGAAAAATCGCCTACCTGACGCTGGCGCCAGACATCGAAGCGACCCGGTTGCGGCTGGCCGGCGTCATCCGGGCCTTGCGCGAGGCCCGCGTTCCAATCCCTGACGATCTGGCGCGGCCGGGACAATCCTCCGCCGGACGGTTCCTGGCGGCGG
Organism: Hyphomicrobiaceae bacterium; assembly: GCA_031393505.1. Lineage (GTDB taxonomy): Bacteria > Pseudomonadota > Alphaproteobacteria > Rhizobiales > Hyphomicrobiaceae > JANYHF01. The sequence goes on from JANMVX010000359.1 coordinate 14,129, forward strand.
AGGCTTTTGAAGCCGCCACGGGCCTGCTGGCGGCCGCGAGCCGACCGACGGCGATCCTGTGCGGCAACGACGAGATGGCGCTGCAGGTCTACAACGCGGCTGCGCGCCTCGGCTTAGCGGTCCCGGCCGATCTTTCGGTGGTAGGCTTTGACGATCACAAGCTGTTCTCGGAGGCCTTGCGGCCAGCCCTGACGACGGTGTCCCTGCCCTATGTGCGCATGGGCCGGATGGCCGTCGAAGCGCTGTTCCGCGATCCGCCCGGCACCGCTGGCGAAATCCGCTTCGAATGCCCATTGGTGGTGCGCCAGTCGACGGCGGCGGTCGCGTGAACAGCCGGCCGCCACCACTCACCGGCCTTCAAGGCCAAAGTGGCGCTTGCAGTGGTCAAGGGCGACCGGACAATCGATCAAATCACTGAGCAGTTTGATGTTCATCCGAGTCAGGTCATGACCTGGACGGGACAATTGGAGGGTGGTGCGCCGGAGGTCTTTGGGGCCGGCTACGGCATGGCGTCCGTGGCGCCGACCATCGACATCAAGGCGTTGCATGCCAATTTCGGCGAGCTGACGCTGGAGAGTGACTGTTTAGAAGGAGCGCTCAGCACGGCGGGATTGCTGAACGCAGGACGATGATCGACTGTGATCACCCGTTGAGCGTCACGAAACAGGCCGAGGCCGTCGGCATTGCGCGCAGTACGGTGTATTATCTGCCACGCCCGGTCTCAGCGGACGATCTCGCCTCATGAGCAAGATCGACCGGCTGCATACGGAGTTCCCCTTCGCGGGATCGCGCATGTTGCGCCGCCTGTTGGCATTCCCTGGGCTGGATGCCTCCGCGGCAAGCCGCGACGGCAATGGGAGCAAGGCCAGGCGGCGTCATGTCAAGACGCCGATGCAGCGCCTGGGGATAGAGGCGCTGTACCGCCGTCCGCACACCAGCAAGCCGGAGCCTGGGCACAAGATCTACCCGTATTTTCTGGCCGGATTGATGATCACGCGGCCGAACCAGGTGTGGGCGATGGACATCACCGACATCCCGATGGCCAAGGGCTTAGTCTATCTGGCCGCCGCGCTCGACTGGTTCTCGCGGCGGGTGCTCGCCTGGCGCGTGTCGATCACCATGGAGGCATCGATCTGTGTCGAGACATTGCAAGATGCTCTGGCCGCTCATGACACGCCGGAGACCTTCAACACCGATCAGGGCTCGCAGTTCACCGGCGCGGCCTGTATCGGCGTGCTGGCGCAAAACGGCATCGTCATCAGCATGGACGGCAAAAGGGGCGTCGTGCCCCGCCCGCCTTCGGCATGACGCGGGACAACGTGTTGGTCGGGCGGCTGTGGCGCACGGTGAAATACGCGGAGGTGTACCTGCGCGCCTACGACAGCGTGTCGGCCGCCCGCGCCTGGCTCGACCGCTACCTCGACTTCTAAAACCACCGCCGGCCGCATTCGAGCCTTGACGACAAGACGCCCGATCAAGCCTACGACGGACGACAGAGCTTGCCGCCAATCCGCCTGGCGGCCTAACCCCGGCAGACGTTCCAGTTGTCAAAGCGGAACATCTGTCCGAACGAGCGGGGCCACCTCATGGTTCGTTCCTGCGATTCCCCTGGGGATCGAACTTTTCGCCGATGAAGCCCTTGGACTGGCCCAGGCCAGGGAACTGCTGGCCGTAGGGGCGGTAGTTGGCGCGTTCGAGCTGCTCTCCGGCCGGGCCGGTGATGAGGCGGATCGAGCCGAGGTGGTCGGCGTGCAGCCAGGTCGTGACGGACGACCCCGGGGTGGGGCCCACCCGCTTTGCGTCTGGGTTGAGGTATTTGGTCCACACGCCCCCGGCCAGTTCGACGTCACCGCCGAGGTAGAGGGTGGTGCCGCCGGGCGTGGTCTTGGAAATCCGCTCGCCGTCGGGGCCGTAGGTGTAGAGTGTGCCCGAGACGTTGGCGGGGCGGTTTTCGCCGTCGTAGGCGAAGGTTCGCGTGCCGTCGGACGTGATGTCGCCGTTGGCATTGTAGGCGAAGGCCTTCGATCCCGCCGTCAGCGGGGCGTGGGGGTGCGGCTGGGCCGCCAGCGGGTAGGTGTACGTCCCAACCGCCGAGTTGAAGGTGATGTTGTTGGCGATATCGTAGGCGAAGGTCTGATTGTAGCTCGCGTTGCCGGCGTTGCTGGCTGACAGCAGGCGGTCGAGGTCGTCGTAGGCGTAGGACCAGCTCTCGGTGGGATCGGTGACTGAGGCGATGGCGTTGATGCGGCCCGTCGCGGCGCGGGAGTAGGTGAGCGCCATGAGCGGCCCGGCGGCGTTGGCGTGGGTGACGCCGGTGAGCCAGCCGCGTGTAGAATCGTAGGTGAAGGTGGAGGTGACGCCGTTGGCGTAGCTGACCACCTGCGATTGTCCGTGTGCGTTGTAGCGGATGTCGGAGATGACGCCGGGGATGGCGATCAGCCGGCCCGCGCCGTCGTATTGCAGCGGGGCGGCGGGCGTGCCTTGCACCGCATGCTGATCCTGTATTTACAAATGCTAATAGAATTCATAACATTTAGTTTCCGCTTTAGTCCGCTCTAGACCTCACTTCAGTTATCGCACGATCAAACATTAGTCGTTGCCGCCACCGCGTCTTCCAGGAATCTATTTCTTTCTTTGCGATACTTTCAACGTCCTCTATTGCCCCGTCCACACTTATTGTTAATGACAACGCCTGTTCGTTCTTGTCGACCACAAGAAAATACTGATAGTCTGGCCCAGGGCAAAAATCTATCGCAGCATAATTGCGAGCCAAACCAATTGCCACGAGTCGGCTGTCTCCGACGCACATGTCAAGCCCATGCCTAAACGCCCTGTTTATCGATTCGTACGCCGCATTCGCGTTTGATTCACTCTTTGGCAGCACTAGTATCTCCCACCTGATTCGGGCCAGACCAAGCGTTGGTTGAATTGCTTTAGATACCCTTCGGTCATTTCACCAGGGAAAGTCGATTTGAGATTCCCAAAGGAATCTGTCAGTATAGTCATTGAATGAGTTGGCTGTAGTTTCCCGCCGGTGCCAACCCGTGTTGTTCCCACTGGCTCCGGCAAGACTATTTTGCGAACATAAACCATCGGCGTGTCTAGTTCATCAACAAGCACTCCTACGCGAGCTTCGACTGCTTGTTCGGATTCCAGGATTCCCCTTAATTTTGATTCGGTCACGGTGAATTGACTTTTCCCAGTGCGAGTTGGATTAAAATGTCTACTTACGACATGTGCCATTCCTTCTTTGCTGATATTTATACGCGATTTTACGGAACCTGGTATTCCCTCCAATCCATACGAAAGTCGTCGTGCAAGTTCGCGCGGGAGAAGGCGAAGTTGTTGAGTTGGGGCCTTAGCCCGACCACCAAACCAACTCCCCATAATGCTTTGGGACGTCAGCGATACACTTGTCGTTCGGGAGTGCGTTTGACTCCCGTTATTCCCGTTTCCTCCGGCACTTGAACCTGAACTACTATGATGATGATGCTTAGAGTGACCATTCGGGTCGCTCATGTTTATCGGGTCGTCCTCGGCATATGCGTACCGATTGGTACCGACATCCGCCTCGGCTGGATCATACGTATCCGGCGTCAGAAACAGCCCGATCACGGGATCGTAGTACCGGGCGTGCAGGTATTGCAAGCCGGTTTCGGGGTCGAATTTCTGGTTGATCCAGCCCTTCGACTGCGTCAGCGCGCCGCCGAACTGCTGGCCGTAGGGGAGGTAGTTGGCGCGTTCGAGCTGCTGGCCCGCCGATCCCGTGATCAGGCGGATCGAAGCCAGGTGGTCGGCGTGCAGCCAGGAGGTGACCGAGCCCACGCGCTTGGCGTCGGGGTTGAGGTACTTGGTCCAGACGCCGCCCGAAAATTCGACGTCGCCGCCGAGGTAGAGGGTGGCGCCGGTGCTCGCGACCTTGCCGATCCGCTCGCCGTCGGGGCCGTAGGTATAGAGTGTGCCCGAGACGTTGGCGGGGCGGTTTTCGCCGTCGTAGGCGAAGGTTCGCGAGCCGTCCGAGACGATGTCGCCGTTGGCGTTGTAGGCGAAGGCCTTCGATCCCGCCGTCAGCGGGGCGTGCGGGTGCGCCGACCCGGCGAGGGGGTACGTGTACGTCCCGACCGCGCTGTTGTACGTGATGTTGTTGGCGATATCGTAGGTGAACGTCTGATTGTAGCTCGCGTTGCCGGCGTTGCTCGCGCCGAGCAGGCGGTCGAGGTCGTCGTAGCTGTAGGACCAGCTCTCGGTGGGATCGGTGACTGAGGCGATGGCGTTGATGCGGCCGGTCGCGGCGCGGGAGTAGTTGAGGGCCATGAGCGGCCCGGCGGCGTTGCCGTGGGTGACGCCGGTGAGCCAGCCGCGTGTAGAATCGTAGGCGAAGGTGGAGGTGATGTTATTGGCGTAGCTGACCAGCTGCGATTGTCCGCGCGCGTTGTAGCGGATGTCGGAGATGATGCCGGGGATGGCGATCAGCCGGCCCGCGCCGTCGTATTGCAGAGGGGCGGACAGGCGCGACTTTCGGATCTCCGCCGGAGTTACACTGACTCCGCATTTCTTTATTTTGCGCAGCCAATTCTAGCAGATATTTCAGCAATCCTCACTTTCCACAATCCCGCAGGTTTTGCCTGAATCTCATCGAATAGTTTGCAACCTTCGTCGGTCGCGCCTCTGCGAATCATCAGAATAGCTAAATTTATTATCGGTGGCAGATATTTTTTTTTCCTAACATCGTTAGTAACAAGCCAATTCTCCATCGCATGACTCACATGCATTTTTTGAAAAAATGGCAACACACGACTATTAACCTCCCCAACAATTTCGACATCGGCATTGGAGTCGCTCAACAGCCACCACTTGTCCCTTCCATCGATCAACTCACCGATGCGTAGGCCCACTGTACAAATGGGTTGCTCAATGAAATTCGGAATCTTAGCTCCCCAAAATACAGTGTAAACATTAGAATCTAACACACCAACGTTAACTGTGACCCTATCACCCGTCGAGCTCAATTGAAGGTCAACTACCTCGACCACTGAACCAATTTTCCGATTCCAAGCTGATCCTTTCCGTAAAAAGCCCAACGGTTTAAGTTTTTGGTCTAGTTGAGTAATAATGTCTTTCTTTGCCATAATCGTGCCGATTAATAAGTGATGATTCGTCCAGGCATTCCAAGCTGTTTAAGATATCGTTCGATCTGACGCGCTCCCGCAGCAAGTCCAGTCGGTGTATTTGGCTTAAGTTCAATTATATATCCAAATGGACTTACGGCATCCGGTTTGCACACTTTGCCGTCAGCACCAACTAACCTCGGTTCAGACTGCCATCCTGGCTTCTTTGAAACCTGATTTGCCAAATCCTTATGTGCGGCTCTTCCTGCTTTCGCGGCCGGGCTTTCGCCTCCACGGGTAGCTTTTGGCGTTACCGAACGAGTCCCGACTACGCCACTGTTCGTAGTTGGCGCAACCCTGAGTCCGGCCCCTCCGCCACCGCTTCCTCCCGCACCACCAATAAATATGTTATCTTGTCCGAACAAATTCCCACCGGACAAGCCCAATTCTCCGCCCCCGCCTTCGCTTTCCCAAAGCGGTTGGCTGATGCCGCCAACTGATTGGCGAGCTAGTGCATTTGAGCTCTGGTTCTTTATGCTAGTATTTGAGTTTCCGTCATTAATTCGGCCATTCGAACTATTTCTACTGTTGCCATTCGAACTGCCGCCACTACGGTTGTGGTGATGCCTAGAATGACCGTTCGGATCACTCTTGTTGATCGGGTCTCCATCCGAATACGCATACCGGTTCGTCCCCACTCCCGCTTCGGTCGGATCCAGGGTATCCGGCGTCAGAAACAGCCCGATGACTGGATCGTAGTACCGTGCGTGCAGGTATTGCAAGCCGGTTTCGGGGTCGAATTTCTGGTTGATCCAGCCCTTACTCTGGCTCAGGCCCGGGAACTGCTGGCCATAGGGGCGGTAGTTGGCGCGTTCCAGCTGCTGGCCGGCCGATCCCGTGATCAGGCGGATGCTGGCGAGGTGGTCGGCGTGCATCCAGGAGGTGACGGACGACCCCGGGGTGGGGCCCACTCTCTTTGCGTCGGGGTTGAGGTACTTGGTCCAGACGCCGCCCGAAAATTCGACGTCGCCGCCGAGGTAGAGGGTGGTGACGCCGGTGGACGTGGTCTTGGAGATGCGCTCGCCGTCGGGGCCGTAGGTGTAGAGTGTGCCCGAGACGTTGGCGGGGCGGTTTTCGCCGTCGTAGGCGAAGGTCCGTGAGCCGTCGGAGGTGATGTCGCCGTTGGCATTGTAGGCGAAGGCCTTCGATCCCGCCGTCAGCGGGGCGTGCGGGTGGGCCGATCCGGCCAGGGGATACGTGTACGTCCCGACCGCGCTGTTGTACGTGATGTTGTTGGCGATATCGTAGGCGAAGGTCTGATTGTAGCTTGCGTTGCCGGCGTTGCTTGCGCCAAGCAGGCGGTCGAGGTCGTCGTAGCTGTACGTCCAGCTCTCGGTGCCGTTGGCTGGGTTCGCGACGGACTGGATGCGGCCGGTCGTGGCCCGCGTGTAATTCAGCGTCATCAGCGGGCCGGCAGAATTGGCGTGGGTGAGGCCGGTCAGCCACCCGCGTGCAGAATTGTAGGCGAAGGTTGACGTGACGCCGTTGGCGTAGCTGACCAGCTGCGATTGTCCGCGCGCGTTGTAGCGGATGTCCGAGATGACGCCGGGGATGGCGATCAGCCGGCCCGCGCCGTCGTATAATACCGGCAAAGGATGGAGTTTTTGGTCTACCGTCTTTTCAATTCAATCGCATAAATTTACAGTACTCATTTCCTCGTCGCATCAACAATAACTTCAGAACCATCCGGGAGATCACGTATTTGCTTCGCAATGCAGGCGCGAAAACGCATACCTTCCAGCTCATTGCAAAGGTACAAATTCTCAATCTCATATCCTCCACCGAGAACGAACGGCTTTTTTGGCAGTAAACGCGAGCCAGGCTGTATTTTTCCGTACTTATTTTGCCATTCTTTTGCTATCAGCGCACCAGTTCTAAAATTAACATCTTGAATTATAATATTGGCCCAATCCCCTATTGAATTGCACAAAATTTCAAATATTCCTGTCTCAGGATCAAAAACATATATATCACTTTGTTGAACGCAATACTGGACGCCAAAAATGTCTTCTGCGAAGAATGTAAAATCTTCATACGGTTCATCAAATTCATATTTCCACAGAGACCGGTTATTCCATTCTAGTAAACCGAATGGAGCAGTTGCATTTTGAAGTGGACGAACAAGCAAAGATGAATCGAAAGCGTAAAAGCCATTTTTTGCAGCTAGTAACTCTTGAAGATCTTCACTAACACCTCTCAAGTTATGACGAGCAAGTTCACCCTCACCATGAAGACATACTGAGGGTCCCGCAATTGATAACAAATCTACTATTGCTTTGTTCACATCAGCCTCATCGTATAATTTGTATTGTTACAGTACTTCCATCCGGAACTCCTCGCAACTGAGATCCTAGGCTTGAACCTGAGCCTCGATTGTCACCAAATGGAATCGTCCTGACACTGACTGGATCTCCCGGCTGACGTAGTACAGCTGGCGGCGCCTCATCACGATCCAACCCGGGTACCGTTGGAACACCTCGCAAGGCAGCCGCGCGATTTTGAGCTGCAACTGCTCTATTTACTGTGAGCGGCACCCCTGTTGCGCCCGCATCTTCCAAATGCTGAGCCGATGCGGGGAAGCGATTGGCGTCAATGATTAGCGTCGTTGCTCCGGGATTGTTAGCTCTTTGTTGCGCCGCATTGACATCTGCCTGCAACCTAGCCAAATCAGCCGAGGATAGGGTCTCTGCCGGTATTAGCTGGTCACCCTCACCTAAAAGTCTAAGTTGTTCCAGCAAAAAGGCCTCGTCTGCGGCCCGTTGTGGCTCTAGCGGATCTAGTAACTCCTGGAGAGCGCTTCGATTCGCTGTTTCTTCTTCGCTTCCGCCCGCAACCCGAATAAAATTACTGGGCACTGAGGCACTGACGCAATTCCCGCAGGACCCACCGCTGGTATTTATGACGGTGCCTAAAACATGAATGTCACTATTCGAACCACTGCCACTGCCACTTCCTCCATTGCCCGAACCCGAGCCGCAGCAGCCACTACTACTACTTCCTGAAGTCGAACTCGGTATGCCCCTCATTCCGCGATCGGATGAGGCCTGGGCCATGTTCTGCGCGCCTTGAACGGCCGCTTTG
>JANMVX010000383.1:0-23296 GCA_031393505.1 Hyphomicrobiaceae bacterium
GACCCACGGGTCGCCCCTACCACGGCGCGGTCGTAGGGGCGCCCCGTGGGTCGCCCTCGCGCCACTAACACACTTGGCGCGGGCGGCGCTCACTCCGCCACATCCGCCCAGGCGCCCGACTTCGCCGAACGCACGATGGCGTCGATCACATACTCGATCTTCAGCCCTTCCTCGAAGGAGAGATGCGACTTCTCTTCGCCCTTGATGGCCTTCAGCACATGCGCCAGTTCGATGGCCTTCAGGTCCACGAACCCCAATTGATGCCCCGGCGCCGGGCAGAAACGGTCGTAGGGCGGGTGCTGAGGACCCGTAAGAATCGTCTTGAAGCCGCGCGTCTCCTTGGGGCCATCGGCCGTATACAGATGCAGCTCGTTCATGCGCTCCTGGTCGAACACCAGCATACCCTTGTCGCCGTGCACCTCCAGGCGGATCATGCTCTTGCGCCCGTGCGCCACCCGGCTGGACGCCAATACGCCGCGTGCGCCGTTGCGGAACCGCACCACGGCATGCGCGACGTCGTCATTCTCAACCGCGCCTGTCTCGCCCGGCTTGTCCAACAGCGGACGCGTCTTATGCACCGTATCGAGAATGGCGCTCAGTTTCGCGATTGGCCCGACCGTTTCATGAACCAGCGAAATGAGGTGAGATGTGATATCGCCCAGCGTCCCAAGGCCTGCGTCTTCCGCCTTCAAACGCCAACTCCAGGGCAGCTGCGGATCGGCCATATAGTCCTCGTCGACGTTGCCGCGCACGTCGACCACCTTGCCGATCACGCCATCGGCGATCAAACGCTTCATGTTCTGGATGGCGGGGTTCTTGACGTAGTTGTAGCCCATCACCGTCACGAGGCCCTTGGCTTTTCGCGCGGCTGCGGTCATCTCCTCGGCGTGCTTGAGCGAGAGCGCCATCGGCTTTTCGCACCACACATGTTTTCCGGCTTCCAGCGCCGCGATGGCGATCTGCTTGTGCGTGCCGTTCCAGGTCGCGATGGAAATGAGTTGGATCGCGGGATCGGCGATCATCTCGCGCCAACTCGAGGTCGAGCGTTCAAAGCCGAATTCGGCTGCCTTGGCGGCGGCGACCTTGGCGTCGAGATCGCACAGCAGCAGTCGTTTTGGCAGCGGCACGTCGCCGAAGATGGGTTTGACGCTGTTGTAGGCCAGCGCATGCGCCTTGCCGATGAAACCCGTGCCGATGAGGCCGACGCCGATCGTGTCCATCTTTTGTCCCGTGGTTAAGTGGTCCAGTTGGTGACGACGCTACGGCGCGCGCCGATCCGGGGCAAGTGATCCAGCGCGCGCGTCCCCACGTAGCGGGTTCAGGCGGACGCTCCGCCATGTCTCAATGTTCGGAGGAACCTCATGCGCGCAGTCATCGCTCTCGCCATTGTCGTATTGGCCGTAACGCCGGCCATGGCCATGAAGAAATCGCTGTTCGACCGGCTCGGCGGTAAGGCGGCCATCACTGCGGTCGTGGACGATTTCGTCGGCAATGTCGCAGGCGACAAGCGGATCAATGCCTTCTTCGCCAAGGCCGACATTCCGCATCTCAAAATGGAGCTGGTGGATCAGATCTGCGAAGCGACGGGCGGTCCCTGCAAATACACCGGTAAGGATATGAAGTCGGCCCACAAAGGCATGGGCGTCGGCGGCAAGGATTTTGACGCGCTGGTCGAGGATCTGGCCAAGTCGCTGAACAAGTTCAAGGTCAAGAAGGCGGATCAGAAGGAGCTGGTGGCCGCGTTGGCGCCGCTGAAGAAGGATATTGTCGAAAAGAAATAGGTTGGCTGCGGGCAGCGGCGGCACCTGTTGCGTAGGGGCGACCCGTGGGTCGGCCACTCACGGCACAGTATGCGGCACGAGGGCGACCCACGGGTCGCCCTACTTCGAAAGCATGATCGAACACTGCAAGCGCTGCACTGATTTAGGCAGGCGTTGACGCGCAACCCAGCACCAGCGTCACCCATTCGCCGCGTGTCACGCGGTTGATTTCGGCGGCGCCGGCGTCGCGGTAGGTGAGCAGCACTTCCGGGGCCTGTTTGTCGAGCAAGCCGGCCAGGATGATCCGCCCTCCGGGACGCAGCGCGCGGACGACGCCGGGTGCGAGGGCGATCAATGGCCCGGCCAAAATGTTGGCGATGATCAGGTCGAACTGTCGCTCGTTTGACAGACGCGGGTGATCCAGCCCGGTCGCGACCAGCGCCGTGATGTTTTGGCCCACGCCGTTCTTGGCGCTGTTTTCCGCCGCGATTTCCACTGAGCGCGGATCGATATCGGTGGCCACGATGCGCACGTCCGGTACCAGCTTGGCCACGGCGATGGCGAGCACGCCGGTGCCCGTCCCCAAGTCCAAAACCTCCTGGGGCGCCAGTGCGGGGACGATGTGGCTGATGGCGAACAGGCACCCCTCGGTGCTGCCGTGATGGGCCGTGCCAAAGGCTTCCCCCGCCTCGATCTCGATGGCCATCGGATGGCCGGCGGCTTTGTCGCGATCATGCGGGCCAAAGATCAGGAATTTGCCGGCCGCAACGGGCGACAGCATCGCTTCCACATGGCGCACCCAGTTTGTCGGTGGAAGTTGCACAAACTGAACCGGCTCATGATGTGTCATGTCAGCGAGCAAATGCTCCAAAGCTGCAATGGCCCGTTCATCCTCGACGTAGGCCTCCACGCGCCAATGCACCGGCCCGTCTTCGAACCGGCTGACCGCCAGCGGCATCGGGTCCTCGAGCGCAACCAGCGCGGCCTCCAAGGCAATTGCCGCATCGGCATCTGTGACCACGGACAGCTTGTAGGGCTGCGCGTCGGGCGTCGTTGCAGCGCTCACGCCATATCCTCGTTGATCAGCCGGCGGTCCATGCCTGCAGGCTGCAGATAACTGTCCCACATCACGTCATAATGCTTGAGCGCCTCGTCGGGCTTCATGGTCACCAGCTTGCCATCGGCCTCCTCGCGCACCACGCCGTCGCGCAGCATGCGGCCCAGCGCATCCTCGGCCTCGAAATCAACGTCCACGTCGTAATTCTGCCGCAACCAGTTCGAGAGATAGACGCGCACGTCGTTGATTTCTTTGCGATAGACGGTGTCGGTCGCCAGCACCGTGTAGAGCAGCATCTCTTCCTTCACGTCCTCCTCCTCGGCGCGATTGGCCAGCAGCGTGAAGGCGCTGCGGTTGTCGGCGAGGCTGTGGAAGTAGAGATTTTGCGCCAGGATCTTCATGTACTGCGTGCGCTGATTGAAGAACCCCATCACCTGCCGGAAGATCACGGTGCCGAGGCCGAACAGGCCGACCACCACCGCATAGGGGCTGATCACGGCGGCCAGGAGGACCTTGGTGATCAGGCCGAACAGTCCGAGCCCAACGCCGCTGGCCGCCGATCCGCCGATCTTCAACTTGTCGAGCCGGGAGAGCCGCACCTTGGTGTTCGGAAACAGCATCTCGAGGTCCGAATGCGGAATATCCCGGAACAGTTTGATGTAGATCTTGTCGGCTTCGATGCCGTCCGGCAGCGACGAGCGCGACGCGTTCACAATCCGCTGGGCGCGCCACTTCGGCACGTTCTGCTCGTTCATGACCTGGCGGACGCGGTGCTCTTCCGGCCACAGTTTCAGCAGCACGCACAGCCGCTGATAGATCGGGAACTGCACCGGCTTCTCGATCAGATAGAGCGTCCAGGGCGAACGCCGCAGCTCGGTTTTGTAGTCGGTGCCGCGGCGATACAGGATGCACTCCTCGAAGTCGGCCAGCTCCACCTTCAGGTCGAGCTGGTACTGCGAACCACGGTTCATCAGTTCTTCCATCTCGGTGCGATCGACCTCGATGTAGTTGGCTTGTTTCAAAAGCCGGCGCAGGCCCTTGATGAAGCGTCCGCGATAGTCCGTCAGCTGATCGGGTGTGAAGTCGCCCAGGCGAAGAAGATCGTTCTCTGAGCTGAACGGCATATAGGTCTGCTCCAACTCATCCAGCCGCTCCTTGTAGACGACGTGACGCCAGGCTGAGAGGTAGCGAAACAGGCGGCGGACGCTGTCGCGCGGCGTCGCGCCCCAGACGCCGTTGTTGGCCAGATGTTCGGCGATTTCGAAGCGCGAGACGGGAATGAAGGCTTCGGCCTCCCAGGTCGTATGGTCGGCGCTCTGGCGCGGTCCGGCGTTGTTTTCGAGATAGGATTTCTGTTTGGCGCCAGCGACCGGTGGCGGCTCGATGAGCTTGGCGCGCTCTGTCGCTTCCCGTTTGGCCGCCGTATCGTTAGCGAACTGGGCCCGGAAATGCTGCCAGAATGAGGCTTTCGCCGGCCTCGCATCCGGCTCCGCGCCGCGCGCGGCACGGCCTTGCAGCGTCATGCTCCCACTCCCTCAACCCAACTGAACTCAATCCTGATGTAGGATCAGGGCGGGGGAATGTCGAGTTGCAACGAAAACGGCCCCGTCCGAGATGGGCGGGGCCTGGCGCTGTCTACGCCTCTCCCCCGGAAAGCGGGGGAGAGGAAAAAATCCGCGCGTCTGCTGCCTACAGCGCGCCGGTCTGGAATTTGCCGATGGCTTCGTTCAGTTCGGTATAGGGCTCGCAGGTCGTGCCGCAGCGGTTGGCGATTTCGACCAGCTGGGCCTGGGCGCTGGGAAGGTCCTTCTTCTGCAGATAGGCCTCGCCAAGGTATTCGCGCGTGTTGACCGAGTTCGGGTCGAGCGCGAGGGCCTGGGCATAGAACGCCATGCCTTCATCGATCTTGCCCATCTTGCGGGTTGAGTAGCCGATCATAGTCAGGACGCGCACATCCTTCTGGTCGGTGAAGGCGGTCAGGTATTCCAACGCATCGGTGTAGTCGCCGGCCTTGGCCAGGGTGTAGCCTTCGGCGTACAGCTGCTCGTTGTTCATGGCGTGGCGCGCGGCCGCCTTGCATTTCTTGTAGTCGGCGCTGCCCTTCTTGAACTGGCTGCACTTGGCCGGGGTCGTGGTGGTTGGAGCGGGGGATGGGGTCGTGCCGGCGGCCAGGGCCAGCGAGCTGATGGCAATGACGGCTGCGGACAACGTTGCCCCCAGGGTGAGCGCAAAAGTGCGATTGCTCATGGTAGGATCTCCTCAGGTTGCAGTCATGGTATGGTACACCGCCATCGTGGCGGAATAAGTCTGGGCTAGGTGTAGCAGGGGCCAAAGAGTGCGTCTTGCGGTTTGGCCCGATGCTCGCGATAGTTGGTGAACGCCGCGCCATGCCGGATTATTCCTCCCTCATCGACAAAGCAGCAAATCAATCCCGCGTGGATCAGCCGTTGACGCCGCCATGAGCACTGAGGTTTTCTTCTACCACCTGGAGCACCGCTCGCTGGACAGCGTGCTGCCGGAGCTGCTGGAACGCACGCTGCAGCACGGCTGGCGCGCGGTGGTGCAGGCCGGCTCACCCGAACGCGTCGAGGCGCTGAACACGCAATTGTGGACCTACGCCGACGACAGTTTTTTGCCGCACGGAACCGCGCGCGACGGAACGCCCGAACGCCAGCCGATCTACCTCACCCATGGCGACGACAACCCGAATGCGGCGCAGGTACGGTTTTTAACCGATGGCGTCGAAGCCCCGGATTTGTCAGGTTATTCCCGCGCTGTTTTCCTGTTCGACGGGCGCAGCGAGGAGGCGCTGCAGCGCGCGCGTCAGCAGTGGAAAGCCGTCAAGGCGGCCGGCCATACGGCGACCTACTGGCAGCAAACGGAAGCGGGCAAGTGGGAGAAAAAGGCGTGAAAGACGGTCAGTCATCAGTTCGTCAGTGGTCAGTCGACTGGCGGTCTTCGACTGACGTTCTCACGATTAACCACTGACCGCCTTACTTTGCACTCACGCCGCCCGCATTGGCCAGCGCCACCAGACGCTCCTGCGGATAGTCCGTATCCAGCCTTTTTGCCTCCGCCTCGGCCAGCGCCTCGAAATCCTCGCCCTCGATCGGCTCGGGCTCGCTCTTGCGCCATTCGGCGAGATAGGCGTCGGTATCGCGCTTGTTGGCCTTCATGGCGGCCATATCGATGGCCTGTTCGAAGCGCTCGGGCAGCTGCCGCTTGGCGGCCTTGCGGCCCTCTTTGATGATGACCTGGGCGGGCATATCGCGCCAATAGACGATGATTTTCTGCGGCATGGATGGGAAACTCTCTTGGAATTGGCAATGTGTCGCCACCCTATAGAGGGTTTCCGAGCGTGGCCGAAGCAAAGATGTGCCTCAGCGGGGCGCAAGCGTGATGCGCAGCGTGTCGGTGAAGGTGGCGCCTGCCGGCAAGGGGGCGTGGGTGGGCAGCGCCGTCAGCACGATGGTGAGACGGCCAAGCGCCGCGGCCCCCGTCTGAGCCATCGCCGCACCGTTCGCGGCCGTATCCAGATGCGCCGTCGCGCCGCCGAAACGCACGTCCGCGCTGTAACCAACCTTGAGCGGAGCCCCTGGACTGACGCCTTGCGCATGGGCGCCGAGGCCCCGCGAGGCCGCCGTCACCACGGCCCGGCTGTTGCAGATGACGCCCGGAACAGAAACCGCCGGAACCTGAACGGAGGGCGCTCCGCTCTCGTCGGTCCAAATGACAATCGATACGTTGATCGTCGCCGCGCCGGAGCCAGCCTTGCAGTCGGCGGGCACCTGGGCGCCGATGCCGAGTCACCTGGGCTGCGCCGGCTCCAACCGCCGAAAGGACAATGGCCAGTGTGGCCAAGAGGATCCGAGCCCCACTGTGTCCTGTCATCGCACGCCTGCCTCGCTCTGGGTCTGCGGTATGGCTGGCGAAGATGCACGAACGGGGCCAGTGGCGTCCGGCCGCCCTGCCATGCCCGATTGCGACCCCGGTCATGCCGCCCTGGACTGGCCAAGCCGCGACCGGCATGCCACGGCTGACCGTCCACAGGAGCCGTCATGCCGCCAACGTCGTCCGCACTCGGCCAAAATCGTGTCAGCACGGTTCCCACGGGCTTGTTTTACGCCGTCATCACCATGGCGCTCTGGGGACTGCAGGACGCGCTGACCAAGTATCTGGTGGGGGCCTATCCCATTGCGCAGTTCCTGCTGGTGCGCTTCGGCATTTTCGCGGCGTTCGCCCTGGTCTTCGCCGCATTCCAGGAGGGTGGCATCCGCAAGAGCTTCGCCACCAAACAGCCCTGGATGCAGGCCGCGCGTGGCGCATTACTGTTCATCGACATCATCCTGTTTTGCGTCGCCTTGCAGTGGATGAGCATCGGCGACCTGCACGCCGTCTACGCCACCACACCGCTGATGGTGACCCTGCTGGTCGGCCCGCTGCTGGGCGAATTCGTCGGCTGGCGCCGGCGCACGGCGGTGGCCGTGGGTTTCCTCGGCGCCCTGATTATCATCCGCCCCGGCCTTGGCGTCATGCATTGGGCTGCGCTGATCGTGGTCGCCTCGGGCTTCTTCTTCGCGCTCTACATCATCGCCACGCGCAAAGTCAGCGCCCAGGATGGCCTGGCCACCAACACTCTCTACGCGGCCTTCGGCGTCCTGATCCTGGTCGCCCCCTTCGGCATCGCCCAATGGCAACCGATCACGCTCAACGGCGCGCTCGCCATGGCCGGCATCTCGGTCACCGGCATTCTCGGACATATGCTTTACATGCGCTCGTTGGCGCTCGCCCCCGCCATCGTGCTGCAGCCGCTGACTTACATGCTGCTCGTTTGGGCCGTGTTCTACGGCTACACGCTGTTCAACACGCTGCCTGATTTTTGGACCGTGGTCGGCGCCGGCGTGGTGGTGGCGAGCGGGCTCTATGTGAGCTGGCGCGAATGGGTGCGCAGCCGGGAAGGATCGGCTGTGGCCCAGGCGAGTAACCAGTAGCCTCCAAAAGGCTCGGCCTGCCACAAAGGCCAATGCCCTGCAAAACGCACATCTTCAGATTGGCAGTTCCCGCCAGCGAGACGTTATGCTATACAGGCATCCTGTAGAACATGACAAAGCGCCGCTTCACGTGGGACCCACGTGATCAGCCTGCGCAAGGCAATCAAACCCGAGGTGAGATTCTATGCCGATGAAACAGGCCGCCTCCAAGGCATCGAAATGGGCGAGGGTGGCCGAGATGGCCCGCAAAGCGGCAGACGCAATGACGGACGAAGAAGACGCCGCCATCACCGCCGCGGCACTGCGTGATCCGGACTGCCCGCCGCTGACGCTCGAACAGATGGCCCGCATGCGCCCCGAATCTCTCGTGCGCCCGCTCCGCCTCCGGCTTGGCCTCAGCCAGCAGGCCTTCGCTGACCGCTACGGCATTCCGGTCGCCAACATCCGCGCCTGGGAGATCGGCGATCAAAAGCCCGTGGCGGGAATGGTCAGCCTGCTGGAGATGATCGAGGTAGACCCGGACGGCCTGGCGCGCGCGCACGCCGAGGCGGAGCGGAGGAAGTGGGTGGAGGTTGAGGAGGTGGTGTGAGGGCGGCGGTTCCTGGTTTCACGGGCGCTGTCGAACGGCGACTGCGGCGCCGACGACGGCGTAACCGCGGGCACGCATGTCCTGATCGCCCGCTTCGGCATTGCCGAGTGGCAAAGTGTCGAGTTCTGCTGCGCGCTTGCGTCGGGCGGGAAGAATTTTGTCTCTGCTTGAGGCCAATTGCGACCGTAATGAGCCGACCTGGCCTTCAAGACTGTCGCGATGGAGTATCGTGAAACTTTGCCGAGGACATGATCGAGCGGCCTACTGCCGCCCTGACCGATCGTATGGCCCGAGCCAGCATACTCCGCACTGCCCTGATCGAGCCAATCGGTATTCGTGAAAGTCATCTAGCGATCTGCGACGAAAGTGTCTTAGAGTGAGTTTGCGTTCCGAACGGGAAGGCTGATCGTCGTGCACAGCGCTGCGATCATCATGCTCGGATAAGACGGCAAAAGCAGAAAGCTTGGGAGGTTAATATGTCGAAACGTTGGATTGGGGCCGCAGTGGCACTGCTGGCAAGCGCAACCGTGGCGTTTGCCGCCGAACCGGTGAAAATCGGCCTGTCAGGCCCGTTCACTGGCGGATCGTCGGCGATGGGCGTGAGTATGCGCGATGGTATCAAACTCGCCGTCGAGGAAATCAACAAGGCTGGCGGCGTGCTTGGCGGCCGTTCGATCCAGCTCGTTGAGCGCGACGATCAGGCTAAGAATGAGATCGGTGTGCAAGTCGCCCAGGAGCTGATCAACAAGGAGCAGGTGGTCGCCACCATTGGCTACGTGAATACCGGCGTGGCGCTGGGTTCGCAGCGCTTCTACCAGGAAGCCGAAATTCCCGTGATGAATTGCGTCGCCACCGGATCGATCGTCACGCAGCAGTTCATTGCACCGAAGTTCGAGCACAACTACGTATTCCGCACCTCGGCCAACGACACCATCCAATCGGGCATGATCGTCGAGGAAGCCATCAAGCGCCAGGGCTTCAAAAAGCCGGCCATTCTCAGCGACAGCTCCAATTACGGCAAGCTGGGCGCCACTGACCTGACCAAGGCACTCGCCGCTGTCAGCATCACTCCAGTGGCCACCGAGAAGTTCAATGTCGGCGATACCGACATGACCGCACAGGTGCTCAAGGCCAAGGAAGCCGGCGCCGACGTCGTGCTCACCTATGCCATCGGTCCGGAGCTGGCGCAGGTCGCCAACGCAATGGCCAAGTTGGGCTGGAAGGTTCCGATGATTGGCTCTTGGACGCTGTCCATGGCCAGCTTCATCGACACTGCTGGCGCCAATGGCGAGGGTGCCATGATGCCCCAGACCTTCATCCAGATGCCGACCACGCCCAAGCGCAAGGCCTTCATCGAGGCCTATCAGGCCGCCTACAAGATCGACCGTATTCCTTCGCCGGTGTCGGCCGCGCAAGGCTATGACGCAGTCTATATCCTGGCCGCCGCCATCAATCAGGCCAAGTCGACGAAGGGTCCGGACATCCGCGCTGCGCTCGAGGACCTGCAGACCAAGGTCGAGGGCGTCGTGACCAACTACGACAAGCCCTACTCGGCGACCGATCACGAAACCATCACCAACAACATCCCGGTGTTCGGCCTCGTCAAAGGTGGCCGCGTGGTCCCGGCGCATCCTGAGGATCTCGCTGGCGACAAGGCGCTTCGCGTCAAGCCCAAGGCCTAAGCTTCTTGTAGGGCGCAATAGGGCGCACTTTCTTCGCGCCGTATTGCGCCACCGGAGCCCCAACGATCCCCTGTGGCGCAATACGGCCCGGTAAATGGCCTATTGCGCCCTACGTTCATGGCCTGGCTAGGACACCACGATGGGCATTCTTGCGCAGCTGATTGTCAGCGGCATTTCTGTCGGCATGATCTATGCGGTCATCGCTTTCGGCTATCAGCTGACGTTTGCGACTTCGAAAACTCTGAATTTCGGCCAAGGCGAAGCGCTTATGCTGGGCGCGCTGGTTGGTTTGACCATTACCAATTTCATGCTCGGGGCCGCACTTGGCAACCTGTTCGGTTACCTGCTGATGCTGCCGATTGTGTGTGCGTTCGGCATGCTGCAAGGCGCCGGCGTCGAGTTTCTCGGTGTGCGGCAAGCCATGCGCACCAAATCCGAAGCCGGCTGGATCATGGCCACCATTGCGCTCGGCATCATCTTCCGCAATGCCGCCGAAATCATCTGGGGACGCGACGGGCTGAAGTTTCCTTCTCCGCTGCCCGAAGAGGCCATGAGTTTCGGCCCGGTGCGCGTGCAGCCGATGGAGATCGCCATCGTTATCGGCGCATTGCTGCTGATGGCTGCGGTCGAGGTGTTCAACCGCCGGTCGATCTATGGCAAGGCCGTGGTGGCGACAGCCAATGACCGCGACGCGGCCGGCCTGATGGGCATCAACACGCGCCTCGTCATCACCTTCTCTTATGCGCTGTCATCGATGGCGGCAGCCTTTGCCGGCGTGCTGGTGGCGCCGATCACGCTCACCGGCGCGACCATGGGCGCGGTGCTCGGCCTGAAGGCCTTTGCGGTCGCCATCATCGGCGGCTTGTCGAGCGGCGTCGGCGTCATCGTCGGTGGGCTGTTGCTGGGCATCACAGAAACGCTGACCGGCTTTTACATTTCCAGCGGTTACAAGGACGTGCCCGGATTGCTGCTGCTGCTCCTTGTGTTGTCCCTCAAACCGTCCGGCCTGTTCGGCAAAGCCACCATCAAGAAGGTGTGAGACACGTGTCCAATCGTCTGCTCCTGCTTGGCATTGCCGCTTTGATCGTCCTGCCGTTCCTGGTCACCAGCCCGTTCTATCTGCACCTGCTGATCACCATCGCCATCTATGGGATTGTGGCGCTGGGCCTGGATATTGTGTTTGGCTACACCGGCGAGGTGTCGATCGGCCATGCTGCGTTGTTCGGCGTCGGCGCCTATACGGCCGGCGTGCTATCGTGGCAGCTTGGCATCGGCTTCTGGCCCGCTTTGGTGCTGGGACCAATCGTTGCGGCCGCTTTTGGCGCCATGCTCGCCTTGCCGGCGTTGCGGGTGACCGGCCCCTACCTCGCCATGGTCACGCTGGCCTTCGGCACCACGGTGCTGATCCTGATCAACGAGATGGATTTCCTCACTGCAGGCCCGCTCGGCATCAAGCTCGATACGCCCGATTTCTTCGACTGGCGCCCGTTGAAAGCCGTGCTGCCGATGTTCGACATGTCGCCCAAGCGCATGCGCGAGATGCAGTATTTTTATGTCGTGACGTTCTTCCTGGTGCTGACGATCGTCATCATCAACCGCATCATCGCCTCGCACCTTGGGCGCGCCTTCGAGGCCTTGCGCGATAGCCCGATCGCGTCCGACTGCATGGGCGTCAGCGTCTATCGCTACAAGGTGATCGCCTTCGTGATCAGTGCGGCCATCGCCGGCCTGGCGGGCGTGCTGTTCGCCTACTCCGAGCAATACATCGCCCCCAACAACTTCAACTTCGAACTCTCCGTGTTCTTCCTGTTGGCGGTGACCATGGGCGGGCGCAAGTCACGGCTCGGGCCGCTGCTGGGCGCGGCGATCGTGGTCTATCTGCCCAACCTTTTGTCCGATATCGGACTGTTCCGCATGGTCGCGGGCGTCATCGCAGCGCTCGCCGTTTTGGCGCTGGTCTATAGCGCGCTGCGCCAACCCGAACGATTGCGCGCCATGGCCGTACCGGCGGGGCTCTGCATCTTGTTTTTTGTCGGATCAATGCTGCTGCCCGAAATCACCGATTATAAGAACGGCATCTTCGGTTTGATGATCCTGTTCGTGGTCTACTACCTGCCCGAGGGCATCTTCGGTTGGCTGCGGCGCGAAGTGGCCACCTACTTCCCAGGCTGGATTAAGCAGCACGCCATCATCGACGCCCATGGCGAAGCGGCCGGCGCCTGGGCCAAAGATGCTCCGAAGGTCACCAAGGGCGAGACACTGCTGGATGTGAAGGCCGCGCTGATGCAGTTCGGCGGCCTGAAAGCGCTGGACAACATCGACTTGACCGTAAAGTCCGGCACCATTCACGGTCTGATCGGCCCGAACGGGTCGGGCAAGTCCACCATGATGAACGTGCTCACCGGCATCTATGTGCCGACCGGCGGTACGGTGACATTTGATGGCCAGTCGATGGCTGGTCTCAACTCGCCCAGCATCGCGTTGAAGGGCGTCGCCCGCACCTTCCAGAATGTGCAGCTGTTCGGCGAGTTGACCTTGATCGAGAATGTGCTGGTTGGCCTGCACCACAACTATCAATCGAACATTTTTGATGTGGTGGTGGGTTTACCGCGCGCCAGGACCGAAGAAGCATCGGCGCGCCAACGTGCGGCCAGCATCCTGTCCTTTGTCGGCCTGGCAGACCTCGCCAACGAGGAAGCGCGCAACCTGCCCTACGGCAAGCAGCGCTTGCTCGAAATCGGCCGCGCGCTCGCGCTCGATCCCAAGCTGCTGCTGCTGGACGAACCTGCCGCAGGCCTTACCGCTCCCGACATCAAGGTGCTCATCAGCATCATCCGCAAGATCCGCGATCACGGCATCACCATCATCCTGATCGAGCACCATATGGATGTGGTCATGTCGATCTGCGACACCGTCACGGTGCTGGATTTCGGCCAGAAGATCGCCGAGGGCAGGCCTGCAGAAGTGCAGGCCAATCCGCGCGTCATCGAGGCCTATCTGGGCGGGAGCAGCGTCACGGCCGGCGATCTTTCTGCCAGTTCACCGGCGGGGGCCTGAAACATGCTCGAAGTCATCAATCTCGTGGCCGGCTATGGCAAGGTCGAAGTCCTGCACGGTCTCAGCCTCAAGGTGCCCAAGGGTAGCCTGGTCACATTGATCGGCTCGAACGGCGCCGGCAAGACGACCACCTTGCGTGCGCTTACCGGCATGATCGCGCCACGCTCGGGCAGCATCAAGCTCGATGGCGCCGAGATCGCCGGCCTGCCTTCGCACGCCGTCACCCGCAAGGGCGTTGCCCATTCGCCCGAAGGCCGGCGCGTGTTCCCGACCCTTCCGGTTACGGACAATCTGCTGCTGGGCGCCTTTCCGCGCCTCACCGGCGCACGGCCGCGCGGCGCAGTCGAGGCCGATCTCGATCGCATGTTCGAAATGTTCCCGCGCCTGGCCGAGCGCAAGGACCAACTGGCTGGCACGCTTTCAGGCGGCGAGCAGCAGATGCTGGCGATTGCGCGCGCGCTGATGCTCAGTCCAGAGATATTGTTGCTCGACGAGCCCTCGATGGGACTTGCCCCGCGACTGGTCGAGGAAGTCTTCGCGACCATCGCGCGCCTCAAGGCCGCCAAGCTCACCATGCTCTTGGTGGAACAGTTCGCCGCTGCGGCCTTAGAAGTGGCCGACTACGGCTATGTGCTGGAGAACGGCGCACTGGTGAAAGAAGGCGCGGCCGCTGCGCTGCGCACCGATCCGGCCGTGCGCGCCGCCTATCTCGGAGCGTCGTCGCATTAATCCGCCGCCGTCTATTACAGTCGAGCGAAAGTTTCTACCCGCTTCCCGGAATTTGGCGCGCATCTTCGCGCGACAAATATCCGGGACCCTTCAGGTTGCCGGAGCGCTCGTCTGGTGCAGCGTGCGTGGACACAGGACGCGCGGTTGGCTCGTTGGTTCCCTCCGGCAGGTAACGATCCCGGATATTCGACGCGCAAGAAAGAAAGTGCGCGCCGAATTCCGGGACGCGTATTCGGGCTATCCACCATGGGTGGCCAATTATGATCAGCGGTATTATTCGCCCGGCAGTTTGCCAAGCGTAATTGGGATCGCCGAGTAATACGCAGCAAGATTGGCGATGTCCTCTTCCGACAACGTCGGGGCCACCACCGACATCATATCGTTCTGGCGCTGACCTTCCTTGTACAGCGTCATCGCCTTGATGAGGTAGGGCTCGGTCTGGCCGGCGAGATTGGGGGCTTCGACAATCTTGGCCTGGCCGTCCACGCCATGACAGGCTTCGCATTTGTTCGTCAGGGCACGGCCGGCTTTCGCATCGCCCGCCACGGCAAGTCCTGTGCGAGCAACAAGACATCCCAACACAAGGGCACCACGCAGCAGGCCAGCTGACATTTTCGGCAGCACTTTCATCATGATCCCCGTAGGACTTGGTGTACTCAAACAAACGGCCCCGGCACTTGCCGGAGCCGTCTGTCGATTGTGTGGCAGGGCTTACTTGCCGTCGTACCAGATACGGTAGAGCGCTCCGACGAAATCGTCCGAGACCAAGAGCGAGCCGTCCCAGGACTGGGCGACGTCCATCGGTCGGCCGAGATAGTGGCCGTTCTCGTTCCAACCTTCGGCGAAGGGCTCCGACGGGCCTGCAACATGGCCGTCGTCCTTCAGGAAGGTGACCATGACGCGTGCGCCAACCGGCACGCTGCGGTTCCATGAGCCATGTTGGGTCGTGAAGATCGCGCCCTTGTATTTCTCAGGGAACATGCTGCCGGTGTAGAACGTCATGCCGAGGTCGGCGGCATGCGCGGCCTGCTCGACTTCCGGGAACACAACGTCCGCCGGCGGTGTCTCATCCTTGTACTCGGTGGTGCGGATCTTGCCGCCGCCATACCAGGGGAAGCCAAAGTTCAGGCCGGCCTTCTCAATGCGGTTCAGCTCGCCCGGCGGGATCTCGTCGCCCATGCCGTCGACCTGGTTATCATTCGACCACAAGCTCTTGTCCTTGGGATTGAAGTCCATTCCCATCGGATTGCGCAGTCCCCATGCGTAGACCTCGCGGTTCTTGCCGTCGCGATCCATACGGATGATGCCGCCGATGCCGGTCTTCTTGTAGAGGTCCGTCTTGCTCTTTGGCGGCACGTTATAGGGCTGGCCGAGCTGGATGTAGAGTTTGTTGTCAGGCCCAATCCGGCACTGGCGCGCCGTATGGTTGAAGCTCTCTTCGCCCTTGGGGATCAGTTGGCCCTCTGGAACGACGACGCCGACAGCCACGTCCTGGCCCTCATAGAAGAACTCTGCGGCCGGGAAGATCAGCACCCGATTCTGCTCGACCAGGTACAAGAAGCCGTCCTTGGAGAAGCAGGGACCGTTGGGCAGGTTCTTTTTGATCGAGGGAGCGAACTCCTTCACTTCCTCGGCAACACCGGAGCGCGCACGATCGGTCACAGCGTAGATCTTGCTCTTGCGGGTGCCGACGAACGTCACGATGCCTTGCGTGCCGACAGCCATGTGGCGAGCGTCGGGAACGATGGCATAGAGACCGATGTGGAAGCCAGCAGGCATCTTGATCTTTTGAAGATCTTTCTTGACCTGTTCGGCCTTGGGGCCATCCTGCGGGACCACGGGCCAATCAATTGGCGCGGTCTTATGCATGGCTTGCAGCGTATCCAGATTGTCGTCAGCAAACGCTGCGACCGGAGCGACGGCAAGCGCCGCCATTGCCACCGCAGTGGCAAATCGTAGCTTCATTGTTTCCTCCCGGGACGTCCATTGTCTAGACGTGCGTTTTCGACACTGGTGCGTCGTTGTTGGATTTTGAGGTTGGATAGAGGCAGTTGACATTCTAAGTGTGAAACTAAAACACTTGTGCTGTCAACGTTCCCTCACGCAAAATGTCGGAGCGTAAAAATTCTTTCGCGTACGGACACTTGCCGAACGGGGCTCATGCCGGTCGAACCGGCATGTTGAGGCCGTTTTGGGGTGAGGGGGCGCCGGTGACCACTTCGATATCAACCAAAGTTATAACCCGTATATCGAAATATTATTGTGACAGCGAATTGACACGCACCCGTGACGCTGGTGATGATCCAGAGCCACCATCTGGCGCTTCGGTCTCGTATTGGCGGGGTTGAGTAGATTTACTTTGTCAAAACCTCGCAGTTGATTGAAACGCACAAATTGACAAGGACTCCACAAATGAAAATCGAATGGCAGAAGCCGGAAGTCGCCGAACAAGAAGTCGGCCTTGAAGTCACGAGCTACGCCTCGGCCGAAGTCGATCCTGTGTAACGATCATAGACGAGAGCGCAGCAATGGACCGTCGCTGTTTGCTGGCGACTACGGATCGTACCTGGCGTGTGCCAAACCAGTCGAATTGAGGCCGCCGTGGGTGGTAAACCTGCCGCTGCCTTTTTCGTATGCCGTTACCACGCCTTCATAATGGCAGTCGCGCGGGGTTAGAATTGTGCAAAGTGTTGCGATTGACGCGAACGGGTCCGCAGCGATCAGCGCTCTTCAGTGCGCTGAGGTCCCGCTGTCGCAACATTGAATCGCGCCCACAATCGGCCGAACGTCAGTCGCGGCGCTTGTCGGCAAGCAACCGCGCCTGACTCCGGCAGCCTCCCCAGGCGACTTCCTGGAATTCGCAACTGCGGCAAGGTTCTCGCATCCAGCTCGTGCCGCAATAGGCGTTGAAGGACGGCGAGTTCAGCCAGACGACGCGCAGCGATTTCTCGCGCACGTTTTCAAACGTCAGTCCCGTGATGGTTTCGGCGCTACGACAGGGCAGCACGCGGCCGCTGTGCGTTACGTTCGTGCTGGTGCAGCCCCATCGGCCCATGCAAGGTTTGGGACGACTGGCGTGATAATCGGGCGCGACAAAATCGATCACCAGCCCCCGGACAAGGCGTTCAGCGGCACCCAGTTGATGCCATCCGCGCTGACAACCAGCGATGACTGCGTGCGCAGGACGAGGCCGTCCTTATCGAGCCTGACATCGCGTCAATTGGGGCAGTTCAATTCCACTACGGAAAGCCGCCACCAGCTGCTGAACCCAAGACGTTGATGATCATCTGGCGCTGACCAAAAAATAAGGCGCAGCTGCCCTGACATCCGCAGCATCCGGACTGCCCGATCCAGACGCGCGAGCAGATTGCCCGTATGCACCCCATACCCATCGTGCGGCGGCTCCGGCTGGAGCTTGGCCTCAGCCAGCAGGCGTTCGCCGACCGCTACGGCATTCCGGTCGCCGACATCCGCGCCTGGGAGATCGGTGATCAAAAGCCCGTGGCGGGAATGGTCAGCCTGCTGGAGATGATCGAAGTCGACCCGGAAGGCCTCGCGCGCGCATGCCGAAGCGGAGCGGAAGTGGGTGGAGGTTGAGGAGATGGCGTGAGGGGGGGCCCAGTTTCCCGAAGGTTGGCGAACCTGCGCCTGTGGCGACGGTCTAGCGACAAACACGCATGTCCTGATGGTCCACTTTGGCATAGCCCGGAGGCAGTGCGTCGATTTCTGCGGCGCGCTTGCTAAGCCGGGGAACGATGCGCATGTCCGCTTTGTGCCAAGAGCTGAAGTCGCGGAACTGTAGGGCGCAATAGCGTTTCAGCGTATTGCGCCGCGCCACAATTTCGGCGCTTGAATTGATAGGACTGCGGCTGCCTCCGGCGCAATACGCCCGAAATGGGCTATTGCGCCCTACAGCTCGCTACGCAAGATCGAGGCGAGTCTGCAATCGTTTCATTCTACGCTTGAACGTCTCGGTATCGTTCAGTGCGCGAGCAAGCACAATTGCACCTTGGATACCGGCAACAACCTCCTCAGCGTCAGCAACCGCAGCCGCTTTGCCTCTGCCAAGGTGTCCAAGTGCTTTAGCCAGCGCCTCAATCCAGCGCTGAAAATATCGTCTAACCTGATCGCAAAACCGATCCCGCGCGTCACCGAGTGCCAAGACACCGACGAGGCAAACCCGCCCTCCTGAAGCAAAGTATGTTTCGACCGTCCTAAACATTTCTAAGATCGCCTTAGCCGGCTCCCCGGTCTCGCAAAGAACCGCAAAAATCTTGTCCTCAAACCACCTGTCGATCTCAGCCAGAACCGCTGAAACCATCTCGGCTTTGCCCCCTGGGAAGAAGTGATAGAGGCTTCCTTTCCCCAATCCTGTTGCATTGCTGATGATTGCAAGGCTTGCGCCTTCATACCCGTGTCCCCGAAACACCTCAGCCAGTGCTGGTAACGTGTCGGAGCGCTCGGCAACGGATCGAGCCATGAGTTACAACCCCAATTCGCTCAAGCCAGCATGATCGTCGGGTCTGCGTCCAAGCGTCCAATGAAATTTTCGATCACCATCTTTGATCGGCATATCGTTGATACTCGCAATGCGTTGGTGCATCAAACCGTGCTCATCGAACTGCCAATTCTCGTTGCCGTAGGAGCGGAACCACTGTCCGGAATCATCGCGCCATTCATATGCGAACCGAACCGCAATTCGATTGTCGCAATGCGCCCAGACCTCTTTGATAAGCCGATAGTCCAGCTCTCGGCGCCACTTGCGCGTCAGAAACTGCTCGACTGCCTCCCGGCCCTTCAGGAATTCTGCACGATTTCGCCAAACCGTTTCAGGCGTATAGGCGAGTGCAACCCGCTGCGGATCGCGGGAATTCCATGCGTCCTCCGCCATTCGTGCTTTTTGCGCTGCAGTGTCTGCAGTGAAGGGTGGGAATGGTGGGCGGCTCAATGGACATGCTCCTGTTTGTACTCAACGGTACTGGCTTTACCGATTGGTACAATTTACGAGCAAAACGTCAAGAAAAAATTCGAAATTGCATCATAAGCTATGACCGCACCGGGTCATCGGCGGACATCCCGTACGCCCAGCACCGGCCATGCAGGCACACCCCAGGCCGCCAAGAAAATTACACTGTCGCGCCAGCACCGCAGCCCCCCCGCCGCCGCTCTGGCGCGCCAGCCGCTTGTCCTGTATCAGTGCACACCGTCATGCCAGCGTGGAGTAACGCAAAGTCGTGTTGTCATTTGATCGCCAGGGCGCTGCTGCGTCGTCTCACGGCTGCCCGTTTTCCACGCGCTGCCCTTACGTCATCAAGGGAACCTGCGAAACGCAAGCCCCGCCGATGCGGCGCTTTGCCAACGGCCATATCATCGCGTGCCACCTGACGCCTGAACAACTGTCGGCCATGAAGCCGCTGGGCGCAGCGCCTGAAAGAGCCGCGGCGACATCATCACTGCGGCCCGCTCCGACGCCCGCGCCGGGGCCGCTGCCCTCGCCGCAGATGGCGCCAGCTCGGGTTGCTGCGCCAGCACCTGTTGCGCCGGCGGCGATAGCGCCGGCCGCCGCCCCATCGCGCGCGCCCGCCGTCGTTGCGAAAGTGGCGGAACCGCAGCCGGTGGTAAATCGCGCGGCGGCTCAGCCTGTCGTGGCGGCCGCCGCGCCGCCTGTATCGATTGCCGCTCCGGCCGAGCCGCAACGCACCGCTCCAATGGCGCCGGCTGGCGTCGCTGTCGTGGAGACACTCGTCCCCACACATCCAATACAACCGGCGCCGGGCGCGCCAGTGCGCCTGTCGGCGACCGCATCGCTGGCTGGCCACCAGACGACGCCGGTCAGCGGCTTTTCCGCGACCTCGGCAAAGGCGCGCGCGCTGCCGCAGGCCGCCAACTCGGTGATTGCGTCAGCGTCAGACGCCGCCCCCTTGCCGCGTCCGAAAGGCCTGCCACCGACGGCGGCCCTCGCGCGCCAGCAGATGACAGCTTTTTCCGCTCAGGCCTTGGCGGCGCTACCTGCCGTTCCAGTCGGGCCGCCAGCTTTGCCGTCCCAGATGGCGGCGCCCGCTCCCGTACTGGGCGCCCCGTCGGCGCGGCTCAAACGCGTACCGGCGACGGCCGCCCTCGCGCGCCAGCAGGCCACGTCGTTTTCGGCCGAGGCCGTTGCAACAAAGCGGTAGACCTGCCGTGCGGCGGCGGGGCTGCCTGGAGAGCGGCTCGTCAGCTAAACAGCCGAGGGGGGCTCTCGCGCGCCTGCGTCCGCTGCGCCGGGGCGACTGGCAAATCGCCCCCCACGACATCGGCGGCCGTAGAGTGAACGCCTCAAACTGACGGAGCACGCGTGGCGGCCGACGATTCAAAACCAGCGACAGAGGCGCCCGTCCCGACAGCAGCGGCGCCCGTCGCCATGCTCGCGCTGCCCATCGTCTTTGCCCTGAGCGTCGGCCATGGCCTGAACGACATCATGCAGTCGGTGCTGGTGGCGATCTATCCACTGATCAAGCCGGCCTACAATCTCACCTATGCGCAAGTCGGACTGATCGGCGCGGTGTTCCACCTCACCGCCTCGGTGCTGCAGCCGATCGTCGGCGCTCTGACGGATAAGCGGCCGCAGCCGTTTTCGCTGATGATCGGCATGGCTTGCACGATGAGCGGCCTCGTCATGCTAGGCTTCGCGCCGAGCTACGGCCTGCTGCTGCTCGCCGCCGCCATGATCGGGACGGGGTCGTCGATTTTCCATCCCGACGCCTCGCGCATCGCCCGCATCGCCTCGGGCGGCAAATACGGCCTGGCGCAGAGTATGTTCCAGACCGGCGGCAATCTCGGCACGTCGCTCGGGCCGTTGCTGGCCGCGCTCATCATCGTGCCGAACGGGCAGAAAAGCGCGGCCTGGTTCGCGCTGATTGCGCTGGCGGGGGCGGCGCTGCTCGGGTGGGTCGGCCGCTGGTACCGCGACTGGTTGGCGACCCACGCCCGCGCCGGCGCGCGAAAAGTGAGCGAAGTTGCGACGGGATTGACCGAACGGCAAATCTTTGCATCTATTGGCATACTCGTGGTGCTGATGTTCTCAAAATTCGTCTACATGACGAGCCTCAGCAGCTACTACACCTTCTACCTCATCGAACACTTCGGCGCGTCGGTGCAGGGCGCGCAATATTGCCTGTTCATTTTCCTCGCCGCCACCGCCGCCGGCACCATGCTCGGCGGCCCGATCGGCGACCGCATCGGCTCGCGGCGCGTCATCCTGCTGTCGATCCTGGGCGTGTTGCCGTTCACGCTGCTGCTGCCCTACGCCAACTTCACCTGGACGGTGCTGCTCACCATCCCCATCGGCGCCATCATGGCGTCGGCGTTTTCCGTTATGGTGGTGTACGCCCAAAGCCTGGTCCCGGGCCGCGTCGGCCTGATCGGCGGGCTGTTTTTCGGGCTGGCGTTCGGCTCATCGGGCGTGGCGGCGGCGGGGCTGGGCGCACTGGCCGATCAGGTCGGAATCGAGCCGGTGTACCGGATCTGCGCGTTCTTGCCGGCGATCGGGCTGTTGGCGTTCTGGTTGCCGAGGATGGACGGGCGCTAACCACCCGACTTGGCAAGCGCCTTGAACGTCTCCGCGTAATCCACCATTGCCTTGCGGGCAATCTGCATGACCTCGTCATGGTGCGGATTCTGGCGCGTCAGCTGCAGGCTGCCATCTTGAGAAACGGCGACGACAAGAGTGTCGCCCGCTTCCCATTTCAGGTGCGCCAGTAGCTCATCGGGAAGGATCACGCCCTTCCCGTTTTCTATCGGTTTGATATCGAGTTTCATAGCTCGAAGGTACAGCCAATTTGGGCCGAAGTGAAGCGCTGCCCGCTACGCCCCCTTGCGCATATCCGCCTCGGGGTTGGCGCTGATCTTGTGGATCGACAAGTCCGCGCCCTCGATCTCCTCCTCGGCCGTCATCCGCAGGCCATAGGCCGCATGGATCGCTCCGTAGAGCACATAACCCGTGAGCAGCCCGAATCCTGCGCCCGCCAGCGATCCGATCAGCTGCGATGGGAATGTCACGCCGCCGATCCCGCCCAGCGACTTCAGCCCGAAAATGCCGCAGGCGATACCGCCCCACAGGCCGCACAGCCCATGCAGCGGCCAGACGCCGAGCACGTCGTCGATCTTCCAGTCGTTGCTCTCGATCTGATACATCTGCACAAACAGCACGCCCGCGATTGCGCCGGTTGCGAGCGCTCCCACCGGGTGCATGACATCGGAGCCGGCGCAGACCGCGACCAAGCCGGCCAGCGCGCCGTTGTGGACGTAGCCGGGGTCGTTCTTGCCCGCGAACAGCGCCGCGAGAATGCCGCCCACCATGGCCATCAGCGAGTTGATGGCGACGAGGCCGGAAATGCCCTTAAGCGATTGCGCCGACATGACGTTGAACCCGAACCAGCCGACGCACAGCATCCACGAGCCCATGGCCAGCCACGGCAGCGACGACGGTGGAATGCCCATGGAACGCCCGTCTTTGCCGTAACGGCCGATGCGCGCGCCGAGCCGGCGCACGGCGGATAGCCCGACCCAGCCGCCGAAGGCATGCACGACGATGGAGCCGGCGAAGTCGTGGAACTGCGCGCCGAGCACCTTCTCAAAGAAATTCACCTGCCAACCGTAGTTGCCGTTCCAGACCACGCCCTCCAGCAGCGGATAGGCGACGCCGACCAGCACGGCGGTGGCCAGGCACTGCGGCCAGAATTTTGCGCGTTCGGCGATGCCGCCCGAGACGATGGCGGGAACGGCGGCCGCGAAGGTGCACAGGAAGAAGAAGCGTACGAGCGCAAAGCCCTGTGGCCCGTAGGCGGGGTTCGCCACCGCCCCCGCGCCGACGATGACCTCCGCACTCTTCAGGAACCCGATGCCATAAGCGATGCCGTAGCCGATGAAGAAATACACTACAGTCGAGATCGCAAAATCGACGATGATTTTCACCAGCGCATTGACCTGGTTCTTGTGCCGGACCGTGCCGACCTCCAGGAACGCAAAGCCGCCGTGCATGGCGAACACGAGAATGGCGCCCATGAGGAGGAAAAACACCTCGGCGCCGGGATGGATGTCGGTCATGGCTGTGCCCCCGCATGCAAGTTCGCCCGCGCCGGTCACGAGGATCGGGCGGGTGTTGTTGTTTGGGCAGACGGCCCGGAATGCGGGCGCGGTGCTGCCGTTACGGGCGGGAGATGCAAGAATTGTGCCGTAGGGTTATTGGAAATTAATATAGGAAAATCAATTCGATGCGCGCGGGCGTGGTGGAGGGCGGCGCAAATCTGCCTAAACATTAGGCAACCAGCCCAACAGAACTGCGCGTTTTTCCGGCAGCTCTACGCCGAACATGATGCGCAGAAGGCAGTTGGTAGGGGCGGCTAGCGGCCGCCCTCGTGCAACACATTGCGCACCGGTTGTGTTGCACGAGG
>JANMVX010000001.1:0-8983 GCA_031393505.1 Hyphomicrobiaceae bacterium
CCCGTGGGTCGCCCTCTCACCGCTTGCCGTGCTGCACGAAGGCGACCCACGGGTCGCCCCTACGCCATTGGCCGTATTGCGCAACTCCCACTAGGACCACCTTCCGATGGCTGACATCGAACTGAAAGACATCCGCAAGAACTTCGGCGCCACCGAGGTTATCACGGGCGTCAGCCTCACCATCAAGTCCGGCGAGTTCATGGTGTTCGTCGGTCCGTCCGGCTGCGGAAAATCCACGCTGCTGCGGCTGATTGCGGGCCTGGAGGACATCACCGCCAGCACGCTGCCGATCGGCGGCAAGGTGGTCAACCGCCTCACGCCGAAGGATCGCGGCGTCGCCATGGTGTTCCAGAGTTACGCGCTCTACCCGCATATGACCGTCTACGACAACATGGCGTTTGGCATGCAATTGTCGAAACCCGATCCCGACGCCATCAAGAAGCGCATCGGCGAGGCCGCCGAGATGCTGCAGATCACGCCCTATCTGCAACGCCTGCCAAAACAACTTTCCGGCGGCCAGCGCCAGCGCGTCGCCATCGGCCGCGCCATCGTGCGCGATCCCGCCGTGTTCCTGTTCGACGAGCCGCTGTCCAACCTGGACGCCGCCCTGCGTTTCGCGACCCGGCTGGAAATCGCCAGGCTGCACGAGAAGATGCACAACACGACCATGATCTACGTCACGCACGACCAGGTGGAGGCCATGACGCTGGCCGACCGCATCTGCGTGTTGCGGGATGGCGTGGTGGAGCAGGTTGGCACGCCTTTGGAGCTTTACGAGAACCCGCAGTCGCTGATCGTGGCCGGGTTCATCGGTTCGCCCAAGATGAACTTCCTCACCGGCAGGTTTGCCGAGGCCGCCAAGGCCGCGACCATTGGCGTGCGCGCAGAGCACCTCACCTTCTCCACCAACGGTGGCGGCTGGGCTGGCAAGGTCATCCATACGGAAAATCTTGGTGCAGATAGTTACGTGTTCGTTGATGTGGGGGCGGGGGCCGAAGAGCCGGTCATCGTGCGCCAGAACGGCAGGGTTCGGCTGACCAACGGCAGCCCCGTGAACGTAGCCCCGCAAGCGGGCACGGTGCACCGCTTCGATGCGGGCGGGCGGCCGATCACCGTGTGATCACGGGCCGCCGGGCAAGGTTGGATGCGTGGCCAAGTCAATCGGCTAGCGGCGATAGGACAAGACCGCCAGAACAATTGCGCCAGCGCGCGGTCAATTGCTCGAGTTTACCTGATTTTTACTCAGATTCACTCAGCTTTACACGTGTTTTTTGATCGGAATTCACGTGCCAGCCGCATCCGGGCAGGACCCTAGCGATCCTGCCCATGGCTCGCGGTGCGGACAAGGTGATACTGCAACCTTTAGTTGCGATAGTCCTGCACGCGCGTGGCTCGCAGACCGGCCAAGCCATGCTTGTCGATCGAGCGCTGCCACGAGAGGAATTCATCCACCGTCAGCCGGTACCGCTCGCAGGCCTCTTCGAGGCTGAGCAAGCCGCCACGCACGGCAGCGACCACTTCGGCCTTGCGGCGGATGACCCAACGCTTGGTATCGGTGGGAGGAAGATCGGCAATGGTCAGCGGCGACCCATCGGGGCCGATGACATAGCGAACGCGCGCCCTGTAGTTTTGTTCGGCCATTTACTTGTTACTACCCTGACCTGATTTATCGGCTCAACCATAGCCCATGCCGATTAAGATCATCCTAAACGGCGCTTGCGAAAACCCTCGCAATTTCGGGGCCAAGTGCCGGGAATGTCTTGCGAATTTGGTTAAGGCGCGGAGCGTTTCGGGGCTCTAAGCGGCGACCCGCTTGCGCAATGAGGAGGCGTTGCGGCCGGCATCGGCCAGCAGCAGACGGGCCCGCATCATGGCGGCGCCCTGGGACAGAAAGGCGGCCGCGAACTCATCGCTATCGCCCTTGCCGACTGAGGCGAGCAGCATCTCAGCCCGCTGCGGGGTGCCAGCAACCGAAATGGCGATCCGGGCGAGCGCACGGTCGAGCGCGGCAGCGGTATCGGCGATCAGCGTATCGGTCACGGACGAAGGCTCCGGAAGAATCAGGGCCCAGCCAGTGTGTCGCCAGGGTGGTTAACGGCGGGTTACGCGGCTGTGGCGGGCGGAAATGTCCCGCTTGGAGATAACGCGGCGGGGCCAGTTCTATTCGCGACGGGGCGGGTTTTTTACACCCGCAGAACGCGACATTGCCGTGTTTGCCTCGCCCGCGCCGATGCGTTACCACCTCGCGCAGGGCCTGATGGCCGGGCTCGTAGGCGACAAGCAGGACGTAACGGATGCAAGGCACTTTGGCAGAGCTGGGCGACCATGTGGGCGTCACCCTGGGGACGGCTACGACGGGCCGCTCGATGCGGTTTGGCGAGCTGACGGTGGCGGTGGCGCTTGATCAGATCGTGCCGGTTTTAACAAAGCTACGCGACGATCCTGGTCTGCAGTTCGAATTGCTCATGGACATTTGTGGCGTGGACTATCCGGGGCGGCCAGAACGCTTCGAGGTGGTTTACCACCTGCTGAGCATGCGGCTGAACCAGCGCATCCGGTTGAAGGTGACGACCGACGAGGCAACGCCGGTGCCGTCTGCGGTGGATGTGTTCGTGGCCGCCAACTGGTTCGAGCGTGAGGCGTTCGATCTCTACGGGATCCTGTTCACGGGGCATCCCGATTTGCGGCGGATTTTGACGGATTATGGTTTCAAGGGCAGCCCGCTCAGGAAAGACTTTCCGATGTCGGGATATGTCGAAGTCCGCTATGACGACGAGCAGAAGCGTGTTGTCTATGAGCCGATAAAATTGACGCAAGAGTTCCGCAAGTTCGATTTTGAAAGCCCGTGGGAAGGAATGCCGGCGGTGCTGCCGGGAGATGAAAAGGCGAAGTAAGGCAGTAAGTAAGACGTGAAGTCGTGAAATCGCCAAGTCGCAAAATCGGTCCTAGATAATGTCTGACGATATTCGATCATACAAAGATCTGGATGTTTGGCGCGTCTCAATGGAGTTGGCGGCGAGCTGCTACAAAGAAACCAAACATTTTCCGCGCGATGAAATGTACGGAATGACATCCCAAATACGAAGGGCGGCAGCATCCATACCTGCAAACATCGCAGAGGGTTACGGCCGCGAGACGACAGGGTCGTATGCGCAATTCCTTAGGATTGCCCAGGGATCGCTCAAGGAGCTGGAAACCCACATCATGCTTAGTGAAAACGTTGAATTACTTACAAAACAGAGGGCGGCCCCGATGTTGGAAAGTTGCGAACGTGTCAGCAAGATGCTTCGCAATCTGATACGCGCCCTGCCGAGCTGACGGTGGTTGCTTCACGACTTGGCGATTTGGCGACTTCACGACTTCACGTCTTTCTTAAAACCTTTCGAGACAACCACATGCAAACCGACATTCGCCAATTCAACATCAACTTTGGCCCACAGCATCCGGCCGCCCACGGCGTTCTTCGATTGGTGCTAGAATTGGACGGCGAAGTTGTCACCCGTGTAGATCCACACATCGGCCTACTGCATCGCGGCACCGAGAAGCTCATCGAACAAAAAACCTACCTCCAGGCCATCCCCTACTTCGACCGTCTGGATTACGTCGCGCCGATGAACCAGGAGCACGCCTTCTGCCTCGCCATCGAAAAGCTCCTCGGTCTCGAAGTTCCCCGCCGCGCGCAGTTGATCCGCGTGCTGTACTCCGAGATCGGTCGCCTGCTGTCGCACCTCCTCAACGTCACGACCCAGGCCATGGACGTCGGCGCGCTCACTCCCCCGCTCTGGGGCTTTGACGAGCGCGAAAAACTGATGGTGTTCTACGAGCGCGCTTCCGGCAGCCGTATGCATGCGGCCTATTTTCGTCCCGGCGGCGTGCACCAGGACCTTCCGGATGCCCTCATCGACGACATCGAAAAGTTCTGCGCGCACCATCCAAAGGTGCTCGACGACATCGAGGGACTGCTGACCGAAAACCGCATCTTCAAGCAGCGCAACGTCGATATCGGCGTCATCTCGCTCAAGGACACGCTGGCCTGGGGCATGTCGGGCGTGATGGTGCGCGGCTCAGGCGCGGCCTGGGACCTGCGCAAGGCGCAGCCCTACGAATGCTACCCCGAGATGGCGTTCGACATCCCGATCGGCAAGAACGGCGATTGCTACGACCGCTATCTCATCCGCATGCTGGAGATGCGCGAGAGCGTCAAAATCATGCAGCAGTGCATCAAAAAACTGCGCGAGCCAGAGGGACAAGGCCCGCATGTGGCCGAGAACAACAAGATCGTGCCGCCCAAGCGCTCCGAGATGAAGACCTCGATGGAGAGTCTGATCCATCACTTCAAGCTCTATACGGAAGGGTTTCACGTTCCGGAGGGCGAGGTATATGCCTGCGTGGAAGCGCCCAAGGGCGAATTCGGCGTTTACCTGATCGCCGATGGGTCGAACAAGCCCTACCGCTGCAAGATCCGCGCGCCGGGGTTTGCGCATCTCCAGGCGATGGACTTCATGAACCGCGGGCATATGCTGGCGGACGTGAGCGCAGTGCTGGGCTCGCTGGATATTGTGTTCGGCGAGGTGGATCGGTAGTCAACGGGAGCTTGGAGTTCGAATGACCACAAAGCAATTCGTTGCACTTTGCGTTCGACTGGCGGGCTTCTTCATCCTGATCAATGCGTTGGTTATCCTACCCCATGCGCTGCGGATGTTGCTTGGACAAGGCCAGCTACCGGCCGGCGACGGATGGTGGCTTGTGAGCGTCGAGGCCATTTGGTTGGTTGCAGCCATTTGCATGATTGCGTTTCCACTGACGGTGGCAGGGAACTGGCTCGCCGATCACGGCGATCAACCGCTGTCGTTTCAGTGGACCCGCAATGAAGTTGAGAGCGCGGCCTTCACAATTCTCGGTCTCTATTTCAGCCTGCATGCGATCCGTGAGCTGGTCTATTGGTTGTCCTCATGGATCCATTTGTATTTTTTCTATCAAGCCGGACGATTGGACGGATGGCCAGAGGGAGTTTCCCTGAATGGTTCCATTAACTTTCCGGCCCTATTGGCGGCGGTTGTCGAGCTCGTTATCGGTGTATGGCTCTTATTTGGCGCCAAGGGTCTGCGCAAACTCTTGCGGATGGCACGCGATGGCGGAGCGAGTTCGGTTGATGTCGCAACGCCCGAACCTTGAACGCCAAGAGACACACCCACAAGTTTCGCGTTCATTCTATCTCGTCGCCAACTTGAGGCGGCGCATCGTTGCCTGCGCGCTGGAGTAATTCCAACGCATGTCCAACTTGCCCGCGCTTGCCACGTGCGATGATGTAGTCGACCTTACGCAGTGCGGCGATCTTTTCCGCGACCGCAAGGTTGATCAGTTGATTGAGGGTCGTGCCCAGTTCTGCGGCGATTCTCTCAGCTTCTGCCATCAGGCTTGTTTGCATACTCAGTGTCACCATTGATTCAGACATTGTGCAATTTCCTTTCGTCGTGCGCCCCTCACACATTCGCCCCTCCCTCCAGCCCAAACCGCCGCTTGATGCGTCGAAACAGTTGGTCGCGCAGCGTCCGATACGCCGCAAGCCGCTGCTCGCGCGTTCCCTCGACATAGCTCGGGTCAAACGTCGGCCAGTATTCCACCTCGAAGGCCATGGTGCGCGTCAGATCCAGCACAGTGTGGTGCGCCTCGGGCGACAACGTCACCACCAGATCAAAGCTCGTGTCCGCCAGCTCGCTCAGGTCATGCGGGCGATGCCGCGCCACGTCGATCCCAATCTCATCCATTACCTCTGTTAGCATCGGATCGCGCGTCCCCGCCCTGACGCCAGCCGAGGCCACATAGGCGCGCCGTCCCACCAGATGCATCAGGATGGCGGCGGCCATGGGCGAGCGGATGGCGTTCATGGTGCAAGCGAACAGCACCGCGCCTGGCAGTTCGCCCTGGCCGGTGCGCGGGGCGGACATTGGTTCAGGCCTTCCAGTGCAAGGCGCAAATCAGCGTGAACAATCGCCGCGCGGTCGGGGCGTCTGCCTCGATGCGGCCCTTCAGGCGTTCGATCAGCAGTCCGCTCCCCTCGTCGTGCATGGCGCGCCGGCCCATATCGATAGCTTCAATGCGGGAGGGCGGCGCCGAGCGGATGGCGTCGTAGTAGCTCTCGCAAATCAGGACGTAGTCCTTAACCAGGCGCCGGAAGGAGCCAAGCGACAGCGGCGCCGACAGGAGCAATTGGCCGGCCTCATCGCTGACGTCGAAGTTCAGGCGGTCTACGGCCAATGTGAGCCGCAACCGGTACGGGCCTGTGGGCCCGTCAGTCAAGTGGAAGCAATTGGCCTCCAGAAGGTCGAAGATCGCCACCTTGCGCTCGTGCTCGATATCGGCCGGAGCGCGGCCAAACGAGCCGGGATCGAGGTCGACGGCAATCAGTCTTGCGTGGCTTGCTATGTCGCCTGGCGTTTCGGTCATCTCTGCCAGCTCAAGTTGGGCGTTTCTTTGGACCCTGTCAGCCCTTGGCGTTCGCGTCATGGTCGGGTTTGTTTGGCGTCGTCCAGACGGGCCCCAGATCACGCAGCTCCATCTCGATGCACTCCACCTCCAGCCGCAGAGCGCCGCCGCCCGAATAGGTGAGCGTGATTTGCCCTGCCGGCTCCTGCGTCGGCGTAAACTGCAGCGCCAGCAGCGACAGGATCGCCGTCGGCCTTGCCTGAACAATGTTGTGCCTGCGAACTGCCGTCACGTGCTCGAAGCGCAGCGCCGTGCGCCGCCGCTGATGGTCCTTGGGCCGCGCTGTTGCGCCAGCCGCATCGCGTTGCCAGTCGAAGCGGTTCACGATCGCCAGAAAGCGCTTTTCCTTCGGAAGATAACTCAGGTCGCCCACGTGCAAGACGGCATCCTGCAAATGCGCAGAAATGACCGTCAGGTCTTCCTGGTCCAAGGCGACGAGTTTCAGAAGCTGCATGGGACGTTCCAAAGCCTACCGGCTGGCGGTTTTCCGGGATGTCGCAGCATACCAAGACGGAACGCAACTGCGCTCGCAGTTGTAGCGTTCCGACGGCTTTTGTGCAACGCGGCATAACCGGACGCTGCAGCGCAGTATGGACGGCGAAACCAGGCTCCGGCCGATGCGACACCTGCGCTGGATTAGCCCTTCAATATTGGTTATGCCAGCGCATCCAGTTCCACACCATCCAAGTGACGACCACCCAATCGGTCGGGCAACATCGGGGACATCATGACCGCCACCGCAACCTCCCCAAATCCGATCGTCGCAATCGGCGCGGTCCGCGCTGGCAACGCGCTCCCGCTGATGGTCTTCGCCGGCCCGTGCCAACTCGAAACGCGGGAGCACGCACTGATGATGGCTGCCGAGCTAAAGGCCATCTCAGCCCGGCTCGGGATCGGCCTCGTCTACAAGACCAGTTTCGACAAAGCCAACCGCACATCGCTCGGCGGCAAGCGCGGCATGGGCCTGGAAGGCGCGCTGCCGATCTTCGACGAAATCCGAGCCACGTTTGGCCTGCCAATCGTCACCGATGTGCACACGGCCGAGCAATGTGCTGTGCTCGCCCCCCATGTCGACGTGCTGCAGATCCCGGCCTTTCTGTGCCGGCAAACCGATCTCCTGATCGCCGCTGCCAAGACCGGCAAAGTGATCAAGGTGAAGAAGGGCCAGTTCCTCGCCCCGTGGGACATGAAGAATGTGGTCGCCAAAATCACGGGTTCCGGCAACCCGAACGTGCTGGTCACCGAGCGCGGGGCCAGTTTTGGCTACAACACATTGGTCAGCGACATGCGCGCCCTGCCCATTCTAGCCGAGACCGGCTGTCCGGTGATTTTTGACGCCACGCACTCGGTGCAGCAGCCTGGCGGGCAGGGCGCGTCGTCAGGCGGTGACCGGCGCATGGTGCCAGTGCTGGCGCGGGCCGCTGTGGCTGTGGGCGTGGCGGGGTTGTTCATCGAGACGCATGAGGATCCGGATCGCGCGCCGTCGGACGGGCCGAACATGGTGCCACTGCAAGAGTTTGAGGGGCTGTTGGCTGGCCTAATGAGGATTGATGGGGTCGTGAAAGGGTAGTGTTCACGAGGGTCCCGTCGCGACCGGACTGGCGGGATCGCGGCCCCATTCGGCCCAGGAGCCGTCGTAGACGGCGGTGTCGGTGCGACCCAAGAGCGCCAGGGCCAGCGCGACCATCGAGGCGGTGACGCCGGAGCCGCAGCTGGCCACCACCGGTTTGGCGGCGTCAACGCCGGCGGCGGCGAACGTAGCGCGCAAGGCGGCCTCAGATTTCAACGTGCCGTCGGGGTTCAGCAATTCGGTGAACGGAACGTTTCGCGCCCCTGGCATGTGGCCTTGCGTGAGGCCGGGGCGCGGTTCGGGTTGCGCGCCGCTGAAGCGCGGGGCGGGGCGGGCGTCGACCAATTGCGTCGAGGCCGAACCGATCAATCCGCGCACGTCGCTCATGGAGCGCACCATGCCGGCGTTGCGGCGTATCGTGAAGGGTTTTCGCGCACGTGGTTGCGCCGGGCCGGCATCGGTGAGGTGGCCTGCCGCGAGCCAGGCCGGGAACCCGCCATCCAGCACGGCGACATTGTCGTGCCCCATGACGCGAAACGTCCACCACACGCGGGCGGCGCTGAACAGGCCCTTGGTGTCGTACACAATTACGCGGGACGCGTTTCCGATCCCCATCGCCCCGACGGCATCCGCAAACTGACCATCCGGCGGCAGCATATGCGGCAGGCTGCTGGCAATGTCGGCAATGGTGTTGATGTCAAAGAATCGCGCGCCGGGGATGTGGCGCTGCTCGAACTCAGCAGCGGCGTCGCGGTTTTCGGGCGGCAGATGCCAGGAGCCGTCGAGCATGGCGAGGTCGGGATCGTCAAGGTGCGCGACAAGCCAGGCCGGCGTCACGACAAAGGGGCTGTTCCAGGTCATGGGAGTCCTCGTCATTGGGAACGACAGAGCCGGTGGCGTAGGGGCGGACAGTGTCCGCCCTCTAAC
>JANMVX010000008.1:0-48871 GCA_031393505.1 Hyphomicrobiaceae bacterium
GTTGGGGGCAGCCCTCGGCGATGGCACGCGCGATATCTTCGCGTTGACGGAAGCTGCCAGCGGTTCGAAGTTCAGCGACAACATCGTCGGCAACAACGTCAACAAGGTCCTGGCCGGCAAGAACGAGCTGACCAATGCGCACCTGATCGAGGGCCTGGTCGACAATTTGGTCAACCCCGACGGCACCACGAACGATTTCTTCGGCCCTGGCCCGGTCAGTTTCTCGGGCGGCAACATCCTGCTCGGCGGCGCAGGCAACGACACCATCACGGGCGGCCTGGGCAACGACATCATCGAGGGCGACGCCTGGCTGCATGTGGAGCTGGAGAACAGCGTCACCGGCACCCAGATTGCGCGCAAAATCCTCTACGACACCACGGCCAACAACGTCGATACGGCCGTTTTCGCGGGCGCTCAGGCCAGCTACACGTTGATGGACCGCGCCGGCAATGCGCTGAGCATCGCGGCTGGGCTCGCCGCAGAGGCGCTCAACCCCGGCACTGTCAAGGACGCCCAGGGTTTCTGGGTCATTCGCGATAACGTGGGGACGGATGGAACCGACCGCCTGCGCCATATCGAACGCCTGCAGTTCACCGACGGCACGGTCGATATCTCGGGCAAGAACGCCCTCCCCACCGGCGTCATCACGCTGGCCGACGCCACCAATCTGATCGCGACACCGGCCGTTGGCGACGTTCTGTCGGCCACCGACACCATCGCCGATCTCGATGGCATCGTCGGACCGATCAACTACCAGTGGCAGTACTTCAATCTGCTGCGCAACCAGTGGGTCGACATCGTCGGCGAGAAGAATCCCGCCAGCTTCATCCCGACCGACTTCGAGGTTGGGCGCACCATCCGCATGAATGCCACCTATACGGACGGCAAGGGCTTCATCGAGTCGGTCGCCAGCGCTCCGACCGCCATTCTGACCTCCAACACACTGTTCAACCACGGCCCGACGGTCACCCCGAACACGGGGCAGATCGGCGTGCCCGAGATGACCGCCTACCAAGGCGAGGCCATCAACTACTTCATCCCGGTCACCAACTTCTTCACCGACGACCACACCGCCTCGGGCGCATTGTCCTACGCCGCAACGCTGGCTGGCGGCGCATCGCTGGCCTCGGTCGGCCTGGTCTTCACGCCGGTCATCGTGGCTGGCGTCGTCACCGGCGCCACGCTCTCGGGCATCTTGCCTGCAAACTTCAATGGCGCGCTCAACATCCAGGTCAGCGCCACCGACAACCTGACGGGCGTTACGGGCCTCGGCCAACAGGTCTACACCAGCACCAGCACGTTCGAATTGAACGTACTCAACGTAACCGGGGCTGGCGCAACGCCGGACGTGCTCGGCGGCCCAACAGGCCCAGGCGTTGTCATGCCGGTTGTCCCACACGCGCCGGATGCACCGACGCAGATGGGCGTCAGCTACGACCGCGTCGATCTCGATTGGATCCTGCGCAACATCAAGATGGCCGAAGCCGGCCAGCCGCCCGTCAACCCGCATCTGTCGTTCGGCCTGCGCGAGGTCAACGCTGGCAACAACAATACCGGCAATCCGCTGTTCGGCAATTCCGACCAGCAGTTCCCGCGGCTCTCGACGCCGGTATTGGGTCTTGCCGACACCAATCCACGCACCGGGGCGGTCACGTCCTACAACCAGGTCACGGGTTCGGTCTACGACAGCGATCCGCGCATGATCAGCAATCTGATCTCCGATCAGACGGCGAACAACCCGGCGGCGCTGGCGGCAGCTTTGTCGCAAGCCACCGTCATGCCGGCAGTGCAGGATCCGAACAAGGTCATCTCGTTCGATAACAATACCGCTAGCCTGAACATCAAGAACGTGACGCCTGACGGCGGCATCTCGGCGCCCTTCAACACCTGGTTCACGCTGTTCGGCCAGTTCTTCGACCACGGCCTCGACCTGGTGAACAAAGGCGGCAACGGCAAGGTCATCATCCCGCTGTTGACTGACGATCCGCTCTATGTGGCGGGTAGCCAAACCAACTTCATGGTGCTGACGCGCGCCACCATGGTGCGTGACGCCGGCGCCGACGGCATCATCGGCACCGCCGACGACACCTACAAGCATGAGTCCGTCAACGCCACAACGCCGCCTGTTGATCAGAGCCAGACCTACTCCTCGCATGCGGCGCACCAGGTGTTCCTGCGCGCCTATATCGACGGCTCCGATGGCCACAAGCACTCGACCGGTGGGCTGCTGTCGCACATCAACGCCGATCTCTCGGTGCATATGGCCACGTGGGCCGACCTGAAGCAGAATGCGCTCGACAACCTCGGCCTGAAGCTGTCCGATTACGACGTGGTCAGCGTACCGCTCGTGATGGCCGACGCTTACGGCAATGTGGTGCGGGGGCCGAACGGCTTTGCCCAGGTCACCTACCAGGTGCTGAAGACGGTCGTGACGCGTGATGGCGCCGGCAACATCGTCTCAACCGTGACGACGGTCGCCACCGAAACCACGGCCGAAGGTACCGCCGCCGGTCTCGACATCGACCACATTCCCGTCCCCGGCACGTTCGTCGGCGGCGTCGTCGGCCTCGTGACAACATCCTTCGCCACGCAATACGTCGGCGCCGGCACGGCCTTCATCAACGACATGGCGCACAACGCCAGTCCGTACAATGACCTCGGCCTGCCGATCGCAACCGCCGATGCCGATACCGTCGCAGGCAATGTCATACCCGTGTACACCGCTGCTGAAGCCGCCGCTCTGGGCAATCCGCAGCTGACGGGCCAGAACAAGGAGTACGACAACGAACTCCTGAACGCGCATTATGTGGCGGGCGACGGGCGCGTGAACGAGAACATCGGCCTCACCGCCATCCATGATGTTCTGCACTCCGAGCATGCGCGTCTGGTGGCCATCACCAAGGCGCAAGTGCAGGCGCAGCTCGACAAGGGCGACACCTCGTTCGCCTCCGAATGGACGCTGCCAGGCACGGTGCTGACGCCGCATGTCGCCATCACCGACGCACAGTGGAACGGCGAACGCCTGTTCCAGGCCGCGCGCTTCGGCACCGAGACGCAATACCAGCATCTCGTGTTCGAGGAGTTCGCGCGAAAAGTCGCTCCCGACGTGCACGTCTTTTCGGGCGGCGACGTCCACCTCGATCCGTCCGTGTTCGCCGAGTTCGCGCACACCGTCTATCGCTTCGGCCACTCGATGCTGAACGATACGCTTGCCCGCACCGACATGACCACGGGCGCGGACAAGTCGATGGGCTTGCTGCAAGCCTTCACCAACCCGCTCGCCTACCTGAACGGGGGAGCGAACGCCGCTGGCGAACTGGTGCTTGGCACCACTGGCCAGATCGGCCAGGAGATCGACGAGTTCGTCACCGGCACGCTGCGCAACAATCTGCTCGGCCTGCCGCTGGATCTGGCCGCCCTCAACATCGCCCGCGGCCGCTCGGAAGGCGTCGCCGGTTTCAACCTGGTGCGCAACGAACTCTACAAGCAGACGCACGAAGCCTATCTCAAGCCCTACGAGAGCTGGCACGAGCTTGGCCAAGGCTTGAAGCACCCGGAATCGCTGATCAACTTCATCGCCGCCTATGGC
This sequence comes from Hyphomicrobiaceae bacterium, assembly GCA_031393505.1. Lineage (GTDB taxonomy): Bacteria > Pseudomonadota > Alphaproteobacteria > Rhizobiales > Hyphomicrobiaceae > JANYHF01. The sequence continues at coordinate 3,590 of JANMVX010000008.1, forward strand.
ACGCATGCCAGCATCACCGGCCAAACCACGCTAGCGGGCAAGCGCGCCGCCGCACTCGACCTGGTCACCCATGGCGATGTCGCCCCGGGCAGCATCGGCTTCACCCAGGACGCCTACAACTACATTCACAGCTTGGGCGCCTACGCCAACAACACGCTCGATCCGCGCGCAGTCCATGATGTCGTCACGGATCCGCTGACTGGCGTCGTCAACACCAACCATGTCCCCGCCAACAGCACCGGCTCGGTCACTGGCCTCGACGCCATCGATCTGTGGATCGGCGGCCTCGCCGAAAAGCAGAACCTGCATGGCGGCCTGCTCGGCTCGACCTTCGACTACATCTTCAAGCTGCAGATGGAGCACCTTCAGGACGCCGACCGGCTGTACTACCTGCCGCGCATCGAAGGCATGCACTTCTCCGATCAGATCGAGGACAATTCGTTCGCGACCATGATCCAGAACGCAACTGGTACGCATCATCTGTCGTCCAGCGTGTTCCTGACGCCGGAATTCAAGATCGAGGCTAAGGACTTCTACCTCAAGGACGGTCTTGGCAACGTTATCTTGACCAACGGCAAGCCGGCGCTCGATCCGAACGCCACCATTCCGACCTTCACCGACGCAGCTGGCGTCACGCACAATCTGGTCGAATTCAAGACCGACGGCACCATCCACTTCCTGGGCAAGGACCAGTTCTTCGGCAACACCATGGTGCTGGGCGGAACGGCCGGCGACGACCATCTGCAGGCCGGGCAAGCCGACGACGACACGGTCTGGGGCGATGCTGGCAATGACACCATCGACGGCGGCGGCGGCAACGACTTCCTATACGGTGGCGACGGCAACGACGTCCTCAGCAATTCCAACAGCTCGGTCGGCACCACGTTCCACGGCGATGCCGGCAACGATACGATCTATGGCGGCAAGGGCGATGACTTCATCTTCGGCGGCGCCGGCGACGACGTCCTCTACGCCAATCAGCACGGTCCGTTGGGCGACAATCTCATCGGCGGCGCTGGCAACGACATCATGTACGCTGGCGACGGCGGCGCCACGCTCGAAGGCAATCAGGGCGACGATTGGCTGGTCGGCAGCAAGTCCGGCAGCGACGCGCTGGTGGGCGACGGCGGAGCTCCGACCGGCGAACTCCCGCTCTATTCCGGCGACGACGTGATGATCGCCGGCCCGAACAGCTTTATGAAGGGCTACTCGGGCGACGACATCATGCTCGGCCGCGGCGGCTTCGATAAGTTCCTGGGCGGGCTCGGCTTCGACTGGGCCTCGTTCGAGACCGAGACCGAAGCCGTCTCCATCGACATGAACCGCAAGGACCTGGTCTCGTTGATCAACCCCTTCGGCGCCGATGGCATCCGCGATATCTTCACCCACACGGAAGGCGCCAGCGGCTCCAAGTTCGACGACGCCATTATCGGCAACAACAACAACAAGGCCGTGATCATCGCCGGCAAGGATCAGCTCGAAAACCCCAATCTGATCAAGGGACTTGCGGATGGCGCTGTTGATGCCAATGGGGACCCGATCCTCACGACCATTAACGGCACGACCGAGGGCGCGTTCTTTAGACCAGGCCAGGCCACCGGTTTTGCGGCTGGCGACATCCTGCTTGGCGGCGCCGGCAACGACACCGTGACTGGCGGTAAGGGCGACGACATCATCGACGGCGACGCCTACCTGCATGTGGAGCTGCTGAAGAACTCGGCTGGCGTCATCGGCAGCGGCAGCAAGATCCTGCGCGAAATCCGCTACGACACGACGGCGAACAACATCGATACCGCCGTGTTCACCGGCAACCTGGCCGACTATACCTTGAGCGCTGTGGACAAGCAGGGCTTCATCCAGGTCACCGACAGCATCGCCAACCGCGACGGCGTGGACTCGCTGCGCAACATCGAACGCCTGCAGTTTGCCGACGTGACGATCACTATCGGCGGGGCCAATCAGGCTTCGGGCGCTTTCGACCTGATCCTGTCCAACATGCTGCTGGTGCAGAACCTCGACGCCTTCGGCAATCCGATTGTCGGGCCGGCGACCGTGCAAGTGGGCACCAAGCTGTTCGCCAACGTCAGCGATATGGCCGACCCTGACGCTGGCAACGGTGTGATCACCAACCCGATCAGCTACCAGTGGCAGTATTTCGACATCGGCGCTGGCGGCTGGGTCAACATCAACGAGGCCAACGGCAACGGCGCGACCACCGCAACGTTCAATCCCATCACCTTCGTGCAGGGCAATACCCTGCGGGTGGAGGCGAGCTATGTGGACGCGCTCGGGTACCGCGAGCATGTCCTGTCGGCAGCCACGACCGTGGTCAACGCCGACCCGAACGCCCTCAACACCGCGCCTTTCATCGTTGCGGCTCAGGACACCGTCGGCCTGCCCAACACGGCGACCGAGGCTGGCAAACCGGCCACCATCTTCCTGCCGCTCACCGCGGTCTTCAATGACCACGAGAGCGGCGCGGGCGGGCTGACGTACACAGCCTTCCTGGAAGACGGCGTCACCCCGCTCGACGGCAGCGTCGCCGCCCACGGTCTGACGTTCACGGTGCAATCGGTTGGCGGCGTCGTCACCGGCGGAACGCTCTCGGGCACACCGACCACGGCCGGCGCTATGAACATCATGATCAAGGCCACCGATCCGGCTGGCCTGCATGGCGGCCAGAGCGTCACCAACGTGTTCACTCTCGACGTTCTGGCCACCGGCAACCAAGCCGGCCTGGTCACCATCAGCGGCGTGTTCGCTGTCGGCAACACGCTGACCGCGCTGGTCACGGACGCCGATGGGCTCACCGGCGTCGTCCCAGCCTTCCAGTGGGAAACCTCGCCCGATGGCGTGCACTGGACAACGCTGGCCGGCGCCACCGCCAGCATGCTGACGGTCACCACCGCCTTCGATGGTCTCCAACTGCACGTCAAGGCCAACTACATCGACAACAACGGCCACGCCGAGGCTCTCACCTCGACGGCCAGCTCGCTGCTCGGCGGCATCTTCCGCGGCACGGCGGCGGCGGACTTCTTCACCGGCACCATCAACGCCGATACGGCCATCCTCGGCCACGGCGGCAGCGATGACGTGTTCAACGGCCTGGCCGGCATCGACACCGTCCAGTATCCGTCCGCCAACGCCGGCATCACGGTCGATCTGCGCGAGCAGGATCGCTCAGCCCAGACCAGCGCCTTCTCGGCGATCAACATCACCACCAACACAGCCCACGAGACCATCGGCCAACTGCTGATCGCCGCCGGCCTCGATGCACATACCCTCACGGGCTATGCCGAGGGCGCCGATATCAACATGGACGCTCTCATCAATGTCGAGAACGTCTTGGCCGGTCACGGCGACGACGTAGTGTTTGGCAACGACAAATCAAACGTTATCGAAGGCAGCTTCGGCAACGACACCCTCGATGGCGGGAACGGCATCGGCGTCGATACGGCGGTCTTCACGGGCAACCGGGCCGACTACGACATCGTCTCGGTGTTCAGCGGCGGCTTCAAGATCACCGATCACACGGCAGGCCGCGATGGCATCGACCGCGTGAAGAACTTCGAATTGCTGCGGTTCGCGGACGGCACCATCAACATGCCGCTGGCGTTGAACATCGCCCCGGTGATCCCAGTCACGACTGGCACAGTCACCACGCTGGAGGATACCCCGGTCAGCGGCACGGTTCCGCTCGGCACCGACGCCAACGAAGATCCGCTCATCTACGCGATTGTAGGTGGGACGCCAGCTGGCTTGACGTTCAATACAGACGGCACTTTCAGCTACGCTCCGCCGGCAAACCTCAACGGCGACATCACGTTCAACTACCAGGCCGTCGATCCTGCAGGCGCCGTATCGGGACTGGTGCACTATACCATCCACGTCACGCCAGTGGACGATGCGCCCACCGGCGGGGTGTCGGTGGCGGCCGCCAACCTCGTAGCGGCGGGACGGCCAGCGGGCGTAAAACTGACGGCCAGCCAGAACATCGCTGATGTCGACGGCATTCCGCTGGCTCCGGCGCCAGGCGCCATGACCGTGAAGTGGCAGCAGTCCACCAACGGCACGTCCTGGACCGACCTCGCCACCGCCGGCGCCGGTCCGCTGGATCTGCTCGTCAACAACACCACGACGGTACAGACCAACCGGCTGCTGCGCGCCGACGCCAGCTACACCGACCTCGGCGGCAACGGCGGACTGACGCACACGTTCAATGAGATGACGTCCGGCAACTACATCATCGGCCGCGACGCCAACCTCAGCGATACGCTGGGCGCCAACTTCGCGGGTCCCTCGACCATGATGGGCCTGACCGGCAGCGACACCTACGTCGTCAACCACATCGGCGACTTGGTGGTCGAAACCCTCAACCAGGGCACCGACACGGTTGAATCCAACATCCGCGCCTACACGTTGACCGCCAATGTCGAGAACCTCACCTTCACCGGCGTAGCGCCAGTGTCCGGTATCGAGTTCACCGGTACGGGCAATGCGCTCAGCAACGTCCTCATCGGCGGGACCGGCGACGATGTGCTGGACGGCGGCGTCAACGCTGCTGGCCAGGCTGGCGACGAACTGCGGGGCGGGCTTGGAAACGACACCTACGTTGTGCGCACCACGGCGGATATCGTTCGCGAGACGGCCAACCAGGGCACAGATACCATCAAGACGGCGCTCACCACCTACACGCTCGGCGCCAATCTTGAGAATCTGTCCTACACCGGCGGCCTCGCCTTCTCGGGCACCGGCAACGGCCTCGCCAACCTCATCACCTCGGGCAACGGCGCCGATGTGCTGATCGGCGGCCAAGGCGCCGACACGATTGACGCTGGCGGCGGCGCGGACAGCGTGTTCGCCAGCTTCAACGACGGCAACGACGTTTATCACGGCGGCGCTGGGGTCGACACCTACGACCTCTCGCGGACGGGAGCAGGCGCAACGGTCAACCTCGCACTGGGCACAGCCAGCAGCTCGCAGACCGGCGCAGATCTGCTCGACGGCTTCGAGAACGTCATCGGCACCAACTCAGCCGATGTCATGACGGGCAACGCGGCAGCCAACGTGCTGACAGGCGGGTTCGGCAGCGACACGTTCCTGGCGGCGGCGCCGGTCGCTGGCGGCGATGGCAACGACACCTTCAACGGCGATGCCGGCACGGACACCTACGACATCTCGGCGACCTCCGCCGGGGCGATCATGACCCTGACGAACCTCTCGACCGGATTTGCGCGCAGCGCCGACATCGGCAACGACACGCTCAACTTCATCGAGAACCTGACGGGCAGCAAAGGCGCTGACATCATGACCGGCAACGCGTTGGCGAACGTCCTCAAGGGCGGCCAGGGCGACGACATCCTGGTGGGCGGCGCAGGCAACGACACGTTCGTGTTCGACGCCCTGGCCGGCCACGACATCATCCGCGACTTTGCGGCTGGACGAGGCGCAACCGATGTGATCGACCTCAATCGCATCGACTTCGGCGTCAACAATTTCGCCCAGCTGCAAACCCACTTGACGGAAACGCTGGTTGGCAACGTGTTCCACACCAACGTCCACTTCCTCGACGGCACGGCAAACGCCGTGACCATCGATCTGGTGGGCGTGCGGTTGGCGACGCTTGCGGCCGACGACTTCCGCTTCCATCCCTAGGGCGGCCGGGGGGCTGCCAGCGCGACCGGCCGGGCAAGGACCTCCTTGCCCGGCCTGTTTTTTGAGCTGTGGGTGCGCGCGCTTAAGGGTTTCTTCTGCGCACCTTGAGCCGCTAGTCTTGCGCGCATGACCACGCAAGACACGCACGCCGAATCGATCGGGCCGGGCGGCGACTACGAGCGCCTGCCCTATCTGTCGCTGCCGTTCGCCTACACGCAACCAGCGCATCTGGCCGCGCTCGCTGCGTTGCATGGCCTCGGCGCGCCCGCCGCCGAAAGCGCGCGCGTGCTGGAGCTTGGTTGCGCCTCCGGCGGCAACATCGTTCCATTGGCGGCGCGGTTCCCCAAGGCGCGCTTCCTTGGCCTGGATCTTTCGGAGCGGCAGATCGCCGACGGCCAGCGCAAGATCGCGTCGCTTGGCTTGGCCAACATCGAACTACGCCAGGCCGATATTGCCGCCGTCACACTGCCCAAAGCCAGTTTCGACTATGTCATCTGCCACGGCGTCTACAGCTGGGTGCCGCCTGGCGTGCAAGAGGCGATCCTGCGGCTGGCCGGCGAGGTGTTGAACCCCAGCGGCATGGCCGCCATCAGCTACAACGTGTTGCCGGGCTGGCATTTGCGCAGTGTACTGCGCGATATCTTCTTGCTGCACGCGGGAAAAGCCGGATCGCCGCAAGACCGCGTGGCGGCGGTGCGCGAGCTGTTGCCCAAGCTCGCTGCGGCGGCGCAGCCAGGCAGCCCCTACGGCCACGTCATCGGCCATGAGGCCAAGCTGCTGGCGAAAATGCCCTCGTCCTACCTTCTGGGCGAGTTTTTGGCGGACTACAACGCACCCTGCACGTTCCAGGACTTTTCCACGCGCGCGTCCAGCCAGGGCCTCAACTACCTGTGTGAGGGCGATCTTGGCGCAACCGCCCGCAGCCTGCTGAAGCCTGACGACCGCCGCGTCATCGCCGAGATGAGCGGCAACGACCGTCAGCGCACCGAACTCTATCTCGACCTCTTTTCCGGCCGGCCGTTCCGGCGCTCGATCCTGGTCAAGTCGCAGGGCGGCGGGCGGATGGCGCCGGAACGGCTCGGCCCGCTACACATCTCCTGCAACCTCAAATACGATCCGGCCAAGACCAACGACGCCCTTGCGGCGTTCACGGACGGACGCGGACAGTCCATCACCACCGAAATCCCGAGCATCGGCGCGGCCTTGCGGAAACTTAGCGCGGCTTTTCCCGGCAGCGCGGCGGTGGCGGATCTGGCGGAAGACAGAGCTGAGCGGACCTCCGTGTTGCGCGCGCTGCTCAACCTCGCGCTGGAGGGGCGGGCCACGCTGTCGACGCTGCCGCTGCGTGTCGGTCGCGCGGACGATGTTAAGCCTAAAGTCTGGTCGCTCGCCCGGGCTGAAGCGGCGGCCGGCCTACCGGGCGTCGCCAGCTTGCGTCATGTCACGGTGGCGCTGCCAAAACTGGCCCGTGCTATCGCCGCCAGGCTCGATGGATCGCGCGACCGCATCGAGCTGACGCAATGGCTGATCGGAGCGATCGAGCGCGGCGACGTTGTCAGGTCGCCCGAGGCCAAGGAGCAAAGCAGCGCGGCGATCGCGGCCAAGCTGATCGACGCCACGCTGCAACTGCTGGCCGATGGCGCAGTGCTCGAGGCTGCCGAATAACCCAAGTGCTATTTCTTGGTCTTGGCGACCACTTTGATGACTTTGGCCAGCTTGCCCGGCTCGGGAGCATCGCCACTGGCCGCTTGGGTTGGCCACGCCGTGGCGGCATTGCAGTCGGTCTCGCCGGCCGCCCAGCGCTCGATGTCGGCTTGCATTTTCTTGGCGAAGCCGTCGGCGATGCGCGCGTTGTCGACGCTGACGAAGGTCGCCGCGTCGCCTGACGGCGTTAGCGAGATGGAGTAGGCCACCAGCCCGCGGTCGCCCTTGATGCCGGCGGCCGAATTCTTCTCGAAAATCACAATGCTGACCGCCCCGCCGCGCGCTTCGGGACTGGCATCGGCTGTGAACAGATAGCCTTGCTGCAAAGGCGCCGGTACGCTCAGCCAGCAGGACTTGGCCAGGCGCGCGAACTTGACATAGACATCGACGGGGCGACCGGGCGCCGTTATGCCCAAACCGGGTAGAACGGGCAGCGCTATGGCGCCGGTGGATTGAGTTGCACCATCACCCGACGCGCAGCCTGCCAGGACGCAGCCGAGCGCCATCGCTAGCGAGACCTGCGCTGGACCTGATTTTTTCCGCTTTTTTTGTCTCGCCAGCAGCAAATTGCACCAGATTTTTGCACCTGAGTCGCTGGCATCTTGGCCATCTGCACCCGGTCCGGCAACCGGTTTTCCAAGGTTGGTTAGGAAGATCGCGTGCAAAACTCGGGCTACCGCAAAATCGGTTTCTCGCCCCGCACCAGCGCGGTCGGGCGCCGCACATCCTCCATGCGCCCCGCAATGCCGAGCGACAGGCCAAGCCCAATCAGCAACGAAAACAGCGACGTTCCGCCATAGGAGATCAGCGGCAACGGCACGCCCACCACCGGGGCGAGGCCAACCACCATGGCGATGTTCACGAACACATGCAGAAACAACGAGATCGCCACGCCCGAAATCAGCAGCCGGGCGAACACCGTTTTTGCACGCAAGGCCAATAGAATTAGGCACCAGATCAGAGCCAGAAACAGCAGGATCAGGACCATGGAGCCGAAAAATCCCGTCTCCTCTGCCCACAGCGCAAAGATGAAATCGGTGTGCTTCTCAGGCACGAAGTCGAGCTGCGTTTGCGTGCCCTGCAGAAATCCCTTGCCGGCATAGCCACCGCTGCCCAGCGCGATCTTGGACTGATAGATCTGATAGCCCTTGCCGAGCGGATCGATGCCGGGATCCCAGAACACCAGCAGCCGCTGCTTCTGGTAGCCGTGCAGCAAGGTCCAGGAGAGCGGCGCGGCCAGCCCCAAAACTGTCGCTCCAGCCACCAGATATTGCAGCGCCGTGCCCGACAGAACGATCAGCATCAGTCCCGTCATGCCAAGCAACAAGGCTGTGCCGAGATCGGGCTGTTTCAATATCAGCACCATCGGCACCGCCACCATGACCAGCGGCGCAAGCACGGCCAGCGGATGGGATATCAAGCGTCCCGGGAGGTCCTGGAAATAGCGCGCCAGCACCAGAATGAGCGCAAATTTCATGATCTCGGACGGTTGCAGGCTGAGCGGCCCCAGCACCAGCCAGCGCTGTGCGCCCAGCGCCTGCGTGCCGCGCAACATCACGGCGAAGACGAGAAGCAGGGCTACGCCGTAGATCGGATAGGCGAACTGCATCCACCATTTCCCCGGCACGAAAATGAGCCCGAACATGACGCCAAAGCCGATGATCAGGCGGGTCACATGCCGCATTGCCCAGGGGTCCATGGAGCCGCCGGCGACCGAATACAGCGTGGCGACGCCAATGCCGCCGATGACCGCGGCGAGTGGCGGAATGGCCCAGGGCAACGGGGTCGCCCAGGCGCCGCGCTCCTCGCGATAGGATTGTGGAAAGGCAAGCGCCATGGTGGTTATCCGTCCCGATTGGCCCGGCCGGGCCGGGTGGCGTAGGAGCCGGGACGGCTGCCCGGATCGCGAGCGAGCAGATCGGCCATGATGTCCCTGGCCAGCGGAGCCGCAGCGCGCGAGCCGCCCCCGCCATGTTCGACCACAGCCGCCACCGCATAGCGCGGCGCCTCTGCGGGCGCATAGCACACGAACAGCGAATGATCGCGCAACAGCCGCGTCACCGCTTCGTTGGGCACGCCGTGCGACGCGCGCGCGACCTGCGAGGTGCCGGTCTTGCCGGCAACCACGATGCCGGGCAGCGCCGCGCTGCCAGCCGTTCCATTGGGAGCATTGACCACGCCGATCATGCCCTTGCGCACGGCATCCAATGACGCGCGGCTGAACGCCAAAGGTTCGGCCACCGCCCCCGGCTGGGCCGCCGTTCGGCCGTTCTGCCGGATCAGTCTTGGCGCCAGCTTCGTGCCGCTGGCGACCCGCGCCGTCATCACAGCCATTTGCAACGGCGAGGCGATGACGAACCCCTGGCCGATGCCGGCTTGTACGGTTTCGCCGCCAAGCCAGGGACGCGAGCGCATCTTCAGTTTCCAGGCCGGGTCGGGCATGACGCCAGCCCGCACGCCGGCAAGGCCGATGTCGTGGGCGATGCCAAATCCGAGTTCTCGCCCTGCCGCCGCCAGCTTGTCGATGCCGGTCAGCCGGGCCGTCTCGTAGAAGAACACATCGCAGGATTCCGTCAGCGCTTGTTGCAACTGTACGGTGCCATGACCGCCAGACTTCCAGCAGCCAAAGTTCTGCCCGCCGTAGTCGTAGCTGCCGGTGCAAGTGACTTTGGTTTCAGACGTGATGACCCCCGCGGTCAGCCCCGCCAGCGCAGTCACGATCTTGAAGGTTGACCCTGGCGGATATTGTCCGCGCACAGCTTTGTTCACCAGGGGATCGCCGTCCTCGGCCTGCAGCTTTTGCCAGTTCGCCGCGCTGATGCCGGTGGCGAACATCGCCGGGTCGTAACCAGGCGTCGAGGCAAGCGCGAGGATTTCGCCCGAGTCTATGTCGATGGCGACCACTGCGGACCAGTCATCAAGCCGCATCCGGCTGAGCGCGAAACGCTGCGTTTCCGCATCGATGCTGAGCACCAGATGTTGGCCCGCTTCGCCCGGCACCCGCTCCAGTTCGCGCACCACGCGGCCGCGCGCATCCACCTCGCGCCGGACCGTACCCGGCGTGCCGCGCAGAGCCGGCTCCATGCCCAGCTCAACGCCTGATTTGCCAACCCGCTGGCCGGTCAAGCGGAGGGCCGGGTCCTTGTCGGTTTCCACCACGTCGGCGCGTCCGACATAGCCGACAACATGACAGGTTTCCGGGCCGTGGTCGTAGCGCCGCAGCCAGCCGGCCTGCGTTTCGACACCCGGCAATTGCGGGGTCAACACATTGACGCGAGCGAACTCTTCCCAGGTCAGATTGTCTTTGATCAGAACAGGCAGCAGCCGGCTCTGTTTCGCCGTAACATCCAGCAGCCGCTGCCGGTCCTCATCGCCAAGAACGATGATCTTGTCGAGCCGTTGGACGGTGCCCTTCAGGTCGTCGGCCAGGTCCGGAATCAGCACGGCCTGCAGGTTCTCAAGACTTTCCGCCAGCACCACGCCGAAGCGGTCACGAATGCCGCCGCGCACCACCGGCACGTTCTGGGTGTTGATGCGATTGGCTTCGGCCAGCAGCCGGTAGCGCGGCGAATAGGTGATCTGCAGCTCATAGAGCCGCGCCGCCAACAGGCTGATCAGCCCGCCTTGCACCCCACCGATGACGAGCGCGCGGCGGGTGAAGCGGCCCTTCAGAACTTGCGCTTCTTCGCCCTTTTTGGGCGGACGCGGCATGATCCAACGCGCCACCCACAGCATCAGCCGGCGGCGGCGGGCGCGGAACGTGAGGCGCTGCCGGTTCACAGCCAATCATCCTGCGGGCTGGACATGCGCTCCAGCGCCAAACCAACCGCCCGGTCCAATGGAGCCAGCACGAAGGCGATGACCGGATAGCACAAGAGCGCCACACCGCCGCCGGTAACGAGAGGTTGGAGCGGCATGTTCCTGAGAAAGAACAGCGAGGTCAGCGCCCAGCCCAACGCGGAAACCGCCGCCACGGCCACTGTGAACAGAAGTACCCCGGCAAATCCGTCGCGGCGACCGCCGTTCACAAGCGGTCCGTAGACGGAGACCGCATAGCCGAGCAGGAAGTTGAGGGACCAAAAGCCGAGCGGCCCGTCCGTGGCCAGATCAGTGAGCAGGCCAAACAGGAACACCAAGGGCGACGGCAACTGTCCGGGCCGATGCAGGCCCCAGAAGAACACCACGCCGAGAGCCAGCAATGGCAGCGCAAGCGACGGGCTGACGGGCGCGCCCCAAGGCAGCGACGCCGATATGACAGCGATCAGGCTGATCAGGACCGGAAAGATCAGATACGCTTTACGCAGCATGAAACGGTTGGCCCATGGTCGGCAGCGGTTTCGACAGCTGTTCTTATCCTGCCTCGGCCCGAGCCGGAGACGCTATCGAATTCAATGCCTAACGCCAGAACATGGCAAAATGCGACATGGAGACCGTAGGGCGCAATAGGCCTCTTCGCCGTATTGCGCCGCAGGGGGTCAACTCAAACGCTTGCCATTGTATGGACCTCCTGCGGCGCAATACGGCGCGAAGAAAAAGCGCCTATTGCGCCCTACGCGCCCTACCGCGCCCGCGCCGCTATCGTTTCCCCACTGGCGCCTGCTTGGCCGCCGTTGGCCAACTCCAGGCCGGGCGCAGCGTAAAAGAGGACGCTGGCGAAATCGACCTGATCGAGATTGACGCGCGGCGCCACGCGATACGACTGTTCAGCCTTGACCACCCGCCCGATTGGCAGGCCGCGCGGCAACAACCCATCCTGACCCGACGTTTTGATATCATCGCCCGCCGCGATGGTCTTGTCGGAGGGCAGGAACTCGATGACCGGCGCATTGTCGGCGTCGCCGCGCACAATCGCGCGCACGCCGTCGGGGCCGATCTCGACCGGGACACGGCTGTTGATGTCGGTGAACAGCAACACGCGCGCCGAATGCTCACCGGTTTCGATGATGCGCCCGACGAAGCCCTCGCTGTCGACCACCGCATAGCCATTGGTCACGCCTTGCGCGCGGCCGATGTTGATCAGGGTGGTGCGAACGAACGGGCTGCGGCCATCGGCGATCACGCGGCCGGTGGCGAAACCGTAGCTGGAATCATCAACGGCCAGCAGCAACTTGCGGTATTCACGCGCCTCTGTCTCCAGCTGCTGCGCGCGCCAGCGCCATTGCTTGAGCTGCTGATTCTCGGCCTTCAGATGGTCCATCTCGGTGCTGAGATCAAGGTAGGTGTTGAGCTGCCGCCGCAACCTCTGGGCGTAGTAAACCGGCTGCGAGGCCGCTTCGAGCACCGGGGACAGCACGTCCATAGATACGGCGCGGAAGGCGCGCAGGCCCTTGTGCTCGACGCGTTCCAGGATCAGCAAAACGCCAGACAGGAACATCAGCACCAGCAAAACGGCGAGCCCGATTGGACCCGAGGCGCGAAAGCGCGCACGATCCCTGCTCAGCCCATCCTTGCGTAACACTGCCACGACAGACGCCAGATCCACTCAATTGCATAACCGCGACGGTCCCGGCCTAGCGCCGGTGCCCGCAGACCTATCTTGTATCAAAGATTGGCGCCAGATGACAGGGGAACTCATGCCGGGCGAATGAGGAACTCTTCGTATTCGCCATGAGATTCCAACACTTTACCACAGCCCAATACGACGCTTTGCAGGGGATTGGGGGCCAGGAAGAATTTTACGCCCGTGCGGCGCTGCAGATCCTCGTCCAGTTTTTCCAGCAGCGCCCCGCCTCCGGTGAGGCAAATGCCACGATCGATGATATCTGCGGCAATCTCGGGCGGCAGCTGCTCCAGCGTGCGCTGGATAGCCTCGGCGATGGTTTCGATTGGGCTGGCGAGCGCCTGGGCAATGTCTGTCGGCTTTAGCACGACTTCAGTAGGAACGCCCCGGCGCGTGTCGCGGCCGCGGATAAAGACGTCCACCGCCTTGCCGTTGACATGCGGAATGGCCGCGCCCGCCTCCAGTTTGATGCGCTCGGCGTTACCCTCACCAACCAGCAAATTATGATGCCTGCGGACATAGCGCATGATGGCTTCGTCCATCGCGTTGCCGGCGCAGCGGATCGAAATGGCGCTGATAACGCCGCCCAGCGCCATGACGGCGATGTCGGTGGTGCCGCCGCCGATATCGACCACCATGGAGCCCTTTGGCTCGTGCACGGGAAGCTCGGCGCCTAGAGCGGCGGCGATCGGCTCCTCTATCAGCATGGCGCGGCGCGCTCCGGCTGACAGCGTCGATTCGTAAATTGCTCGCCGCTCGACGGGCGTGGAACTTGCCGGCACACAGACCAACACGCGTGGTCGCAGAAAACCCATGGTGCGCTTGGCGCGCTTGATGAACTGGCGCAGCATCTCTTCGGCGGCCACGAAATCGGCGATCACGCCGTCGCGCAAGGGGCGGATGGTCTCGATGCCGTCGGGAGAACGGCCAAGCATCAATTTCGCGTTGGCGCCGACGGCGATCACTTCGCGGGCGCCATTGCGGGTGCGGATGGCGACCACGGACGGTTCGTCCAGCACCACGCCACGGCGCGGCACATAGACGAGCGTATTGGCCGTCCCAAGATCGACGGCCAAATCGTCGCTGAAGCCTCCGATCAGGCCCTTCATCATCGCCAAAGGCTGCCCCGATTACTCATCACTAACAAATCGTTGAGGTGTTCCAGGGCAGCCTACAGCAATTCCTGCGCCATGTTGAGAGTTTCGCGTGATTGCGTTTCTAAGGCAACAGCGACAGCGCTTTCCTTCTCCCCCTACTTAGGGGGAGAAGGTGGCCCGAAGGGCCGGATGAGGGGCAGCTACTTGCTCCGTGCCTGTTGCCGCAAATACGGAGCAAGTGGCCGCCCCTCACCGACCGCGTGGCTCTTGGCGCCAAAGAGGGCGCCTGCGAGACGCGGTCTCCTCTCCCCCAAAAATGGGGGAGAGGAAAAAAGGTGTTGAGCGATTAACCGGCAGATCGCTTAACTTCTCCGATCAGGTCGCGCTGCATCAGCTTGTTGAGCGCGCCGATGTAGGCCTTTGCGGACGCCGCCAGCGTATCGGGATCGGCGGCGCGCGACGTCACGCTACGGCCGTTGTGCTCCAGCCGCACGCTCACCTCGGCCTGCGCGTCGGCCCCGGCGGTGACGGCGTTGACGTGGTAGAGTTCCAGCTTGGCTTCATGCGGGATCAGCAGTTTTATGCAGTTGAACATGGCGTCGACGGGACCGTTGCCCTGCGACTGCACGGTTTTATGCGTGCCCTCGATGTCCAGCGTCATGGTCGCCGATTGCGGCCCCATGGTGCCGGCCACCACCAGCAGCGAGATCAATTTCACCCGATCAGACGCGGTGGCGATGCGCTCATCCACCAGCGCTTCGATGTCCTCGTCGTAGACGTGCTTCTTGCGGTCGGCCAGCGCCTTGAAGCGGTTGAAGGCGTCCTCGAAAGCGTTTTCGCCGAGTTCGTAGCCCAGCTCCTTCAGCTTGGTCTTGAAGGCGGCGCGGCCCGAATGCTTGCCCATCACCAGCGAGGTTTTCGACACGCCCACCGATTCCGGCGTCATGATCTCGTAGGTGGTCTGGTTCTTCAGCATGCCGTCCTGGTGGATGCCGCTTTCATGCGCGAACGCGTTCCGCCCGACGATGGCCTTGTTGTAGGGCACCGGGAACGAGGTCGCCGCAGAGACCAGCTTTGACGCCCGGTTCAGCTGCTTGGCGTCGATGCGCGTCTCGTAAGGCAGCACATCTGCGCGGGTGCGGATGGCCATCACCACTTCTTCCAGCGCGGCATTGCCCGCCCGCTCGCCGAGTCCGTTGATGGTGCATTCCACCTGGCGCGCCCCGCCCTCGATGCCGGCCAGCGAGTTGGCGACGGCGAGGCCGAGGTCGTCATGGCAGTGCACGGAGAAAATCGCCTTGTCGCTATTGGGAACGCGTTCGCGCACCGCACGGAACATGGCGCGATACTCATCGGGAACCGCATATCCTACCGTATCGGGCAGGTTGATGGTGGTCGCCCCAGCCTTGATCGCCGCGTCAACGCATTTGCAGAGATACTCGATCGGCGTGCGCGTGGCGTCCATGGCTGACCACTCGACGTCTTCAACGAGATTCCGAGCCCGCGCGACCGTGGCGCTGATGATGGCCAGCACCTCGGCTTCGGTCTTGCGCATCTGGAATTCGAGATGGATCGGCGAAGTTGATACGAACGTGTGAATGCGGCCGCGCTTGGCCTTGCGCACCGCCTCGCCCGCCCGGTCGATATCGGCTGGGATGGCGCGCGCCAGCCCCGCGATGGTCGCCCGTTGGCAAAGCCGCGCAATCTCGGCGACGGCCTCGAAGTCGCCGATGGAAGCGATCGGAAACCCAGCCTCGATGATGTCGACGCCCATCTCATCGAGCATCTCGGCGACCTGGAGTTTTTCCTCCAGCGTCATGGTCGCGCCTGGACATTGTTCTCCGTCGCGGAGAGTGGTGTCGAATATGACGACGTGATCTTTGGCTGGTCCCGTCGTAGCGGGAGCCACAGCGGCGGGCTTGGATTTCTTGGCTGACATTTAGGATCGTCCTTCAGGGTTCCAGTGATCTAACGCTGTTCGGCCGGCGACCGCAATTGCGGCGCTACGACCCGCGTTCCCCCTGAGCACCCGCACGCATCGGCGCGCCGGTACACTCAGGGGCTGGTTAGCAGAAGGAACCCGAGGGTGAATTGGGCGAGCGTCAACGCAGCCGGGGCGCTGGCCCTGCGGACGTGAGTTGCTGATGACGCCGCAGCAGACATTATGCGCAATCCCGTTTGTTTGGCGCTGACACTAGATACCTGAAAGATTGCAAAAAGCGCAAGAGTCTTCGGTTGTCCTAAACCTCGATGGTCCCCGAACTCACGCGCACCGCGCGTCCCCCGATGCGCACCAGCCGCAACTGTCCGCCCGCCACCAAAATTTCCAGCTCGATGCTGCTCGGCCGGCCCATTTCATAACCCTGCTCGATCTGCATGCGGCGCGTGCCGTCCTTGATGTCGTCGAAGCGCAGCACCACCGCCGCAAAGGCCGCGACCGCCGAGCCGGTCGCCGGATCCTCGCCCATCAGGTCGGGCGCGAACATGCGGGCATGGAAGTTCGCTGTCGTATGCGCGGTTTCGCGGCAATAGACGTAGGCGCCATGCAGGCCAAATGCGCTCTCCCAATAAGGCGGGATCATTTTTACGCGGGCAATCGAGGCGAGGTCGCGCACCGGCACGAAGGAATAGGGCACGCCGGCCGAATAGCGCGTCGGGCGATGGTTCTCGAAACCGATCTCCGACGGCGAGATGCCCAGCGCGTCGGCCATGCGGTCGACGGAAATGGGCGTCGCCAGGGGCTCGGGCAACCGTGGCGTGTCGAACTCGGCGAATGCCGCTTCGCCAGCCTTTTTGCGCACGCCGACACGCACGATGCCGATGGTTTCTTCCAGCACGATCAAGGCTTCATCCATGCCGGGCGCGCCGCTGGCCTTCAGCGCGGCCAGCAGTACCGCCGCGCCAATGGTCGGGTGCCCAGCAAAAGGCAGTTCCTGCCCCGGCGTAAAGATGCGTATCTTGGCGGAATGCGCAGGATTGGACGGCGGCAGCATGAACACCGTCTCGGAGATGGCGAACTCGCGCGCGATCGATTGCATCTGCACGCTGGACAACCCAACCGCGTCCATCACCACCGCCAGCTGATTGCCAGCGAAACGGTCGGCCGTGAAGACGTCGAGCGTGTGAAATTGATACGGCACTGAGAGTTGGCCTCCTGGCCGGCTCGGGTTCGTCGATCCCGCAAGGCGCGAGCGCGCCGCAGTGTGCCGGAATCGCGGCGCGTTTCCAAGCCGCCTTCTACGCACATGCACGGAATGGTGCTTAGCCCTAACAGCTTCGCCTCAATTGCAGGACATCGATCCAGGAACGGCCTCGGATGGGCGGCGGTTAAGGACAAGCGCAGGCCGCGTTCTGCTCACGCGAAATATTATGTCACTATTCCAATAGCTTGTAGAACGGGGCCGACCGGGGCCGACTCTTGATAATTGTTACGGTCTCGAAATGTCATGTGATCGAAACAGCGTGAAATTTGCCCTCTGGCCGCAAAATGGCCGGGACTATTCCACCCCATGGCCACGTTCTTACGGCGTGATGCAGTCATGAGCAGTGGCTGCACATCACCAAATTCGCTGCAAAGCGACACCGAACGGGATTTTGTTCGCAGTCGGTCCTCTTTGGCAGCTCGACAGCTTGGTGGCCGGACGCAACGCAGCCAGCGTCCGTCCACCTGGAGTGGTGGGGATCCCCGCTTCCCCACCACTCCGTTTCTCTGCGCGCGCTCTGGCCCTTTTGGTTCCAGTGGCGCCGCGCCTGTGTGGGTTCCGCCGCCGAAGTCAGTCAAAGACCTGTTTGCGTTGCCGTGTGTTGGAGTCCTCCCTCTCCTGCCGCGCGGCGCCAAGAGCGTGCTCGCGTTTGCGTTGAGCGCGAGCACGCTTCAATTTGGCCAACCGACCCAGAGCAAGCCTATCGATCTCTAAGCGGCATCACAGACGATCACATTCGCGATGGTCGCGGTCTCGTGTTTTGCTGTTGATTTCCAATCTCATCACCCTGCGGCTCGGGGACACTACCGTCCCGACTGGAAGGGTAACACCATGATGAAGTCACTTGCCGCCTCGATGCTGTTCGCTGTCGCGCTGGCTGCGCCGGCATTCGCTGCCGATAGCGTGCCCTGCACCAAGGCTGAGGTGAAGGCGATCAACGAAATGATCCACGCCAGCACCGACGAAGCAATGATGAAAAAGGCCATGCACAACGTCGAGATGGCCCGCAAGATGGCCAAGGCCGGCGACATTGCCGGCTGCAGCGCCGACCTGATGAAGGCGATGAAGGAAGTCGCGCCCAAGTAAGCGCGTTAACGATTGGACGTCCCGGGCCGCCAAATTACGGCCCTGACGCGGCTCATACACAGCACCCAGACGCCGGCGGCCCCTTGTGCCGGCGCTCTGGGTACATTTTTTTTTGTGTCCGCAGGCCGAAGTGTTTGAGACATCAACGGTCGGAGCAACAAGCATCCGCGACTGGACGATCACAGACTGTCACAGCTTCGTGCATCGCGCCGTCGTGTTTTGCTGTTGAACACGCAAACTAACACCCTCCCGCTCGGGACCTATCCCGTACCAGGAGGAACTCCATGCTCAAGTCACTCGCCATTTCCGCCACCGTAATCGTCTCGCTCGCCGCCCCCGCCTTCGCTATGGAAGACACCGTGAAGTGCACGGCGGCCAACAAAGAGCACATCATGCAGATGGCCGAGAAGAACAAGGACGAAGCCATGATGAAGAAGTCCATCAAGCTTCTCGGCATGGCCAGCAAAATGGCCGCTGCCGGCGACATCGCAGGCTGCCGCGAAGACCTGATGAAGGCCATGAAGGCGGCCGAGTCGAAGTAGGTTCCGTCGGGGACATGATGTTCATCTTCGGCGTGCACGGACTGTCACGTAGCGCCGTGCCGCCCGAGCCGAAGATGAACTTCGTGTCCCCGGGTTTCAGGAAGACCGGGGACACGAAGTCCATCTTGCCGGACGATAGCGCTCAAGCGTCATCGTCCGTCGGGCAAGATGAACATCATGTCCCCGAGCGCGCCATCGTCCAGAAACGCCTTCCAATTCGGTACGAGTTTGCGCAGGTCGCTGTCGTCCAGGATTGGCTCGGCAACCTCCGCCATGTGCTCGCGGGCGCTCGACCATGGCCAATCTTGTGGGCTCGCCACCAATCCGGCCGCGACCGGATTGCGCTCGATGTAGCGAACGGCATTGATCAGCGCTGCATCAGTTCTAATGGGATCGGAGCCATCGCGGCCTTGCCAAAGGTGCCCGGTCCAACCTTCGCGCTTGTTGATCATCGTTGTGTAACGCCGATGCGTTTGGCTGACAGCTGCCGTCAAGCCCTCCGCAGTTTCGGGAACAAGCAACAAATGAACGTGGTTGGGCAACAGGCAGTAGGCCCAAATTCGCACGGCAGATAACCGACACTCCTCAGCCAATCGCTGGCGATAGAAATGGTAGTCGTAGTCCGAAAAGAAGGTTTGCTGCCGGCGATTGCCACGCTGCGTGATGTGATGGGGCAAACCAGATCGTACATTGCGGGCGGCGCGGGGCATCTCGCATGATGGCGAAAACACGTGTTGTTTGAATACTAGGTAAGCACCGAGGTGGGGACATGATGTTCATCTTCGGCGTGCACGGACTGTCACGTAACGCCGTGCCGCCCGAGCCGAAGATGAACTTCGTGTCCCCGGGTTTCAGGAAGACCGGGGACACGAAGTCCATCTTGCCGGACGATAGCGTTCAAGCGTCATCGTCCGTCGGGCAAGATGAACATCATGTCCCCGACCCTACTCCGCCGTCCACCCCCCATCGATTGACAAGTTCGCGCCGGTAATCTGCGCGGCGTCGTCGCCGCACAGGAACAGCGTCAGCGCGGCGACCTGCTCGACCGTCACGAACTGCTTGGTCGGCTGGGCTTTCAGCAGCACCTCGTTGATGACCTGGTCCTTGGTCATGTTGCGCGCCTTCATGGTGTCGGGGATCTGCTTTTCGACCAGCGGCGTCCACACGTACCCCGGCGAAATGCAGTTACAGGTGATCTTGTTGGTGGCGACTTCCAGCGCCACTGTCTTGGTCAATCCCGCCAGCGCGTGCTTGGCCGACACATAGGCCGACTTGAACGGCGAGGCGACCAGCGAGTGCGCCGAGGCCGTGTTGATGATCCGCCCCCAGCTGCGCTGCTTCATGCCCGGCACCACCTTGCGGATGGCGTGAAACGCCGCCGTCAGGTTGATGGCGATGATGGCGTCCCATTTCTCGGGCGGGAAATCCTCAATCGGGGAAACGAACTGGATGCCGGCGTTATTGACCAATATGTCGACCGCGCCAAATTCCGTGTTCGCCATATCGACCATGGCGGCGATCTCGTCCGGCTTCATCATATTGGCAGGCGAGAACAGCACCTTGGTCCCGTGAGCGGCTACGGCGGCTATGGCGTCCTTGTTATCGTCGGCCGTGCCGAGTCCGTTCATCAGCACGTTCACGCCAGCTTTCGCCAGCGCTTCGGCGATGCCGTGGCCGATGCCGGAGGTGGAACCGGTGACGATGGCGCTCTTGCCGTTCAACATGATGGCTCTCCGTTTGGTTCTTGTTGCGGCGCAACATAACGGCGGAGCGGCCTGAGCGCTACTTCAATGGGCGGCTCGAACTCTTCCAGGCCGATTCCGGCAACCGCCAGGTCAGCTTGAACTTGGCGCGGCAGTAAACCGCGTGGCACGGATCGGCATAGAGGTACCAGCCCGCGCCGCGATTGCCGGCAACCGATCCGCGCACCAATTCGGTGGCGCAAGAGGAAGCCCGCTGCGATACGAATGTGCCGTCAGGCCCAACCTTGGCCCGCCAATTGTCGCTGCGGATCTTGCCGTCATTGATCTTCACCACCCACAGCTGTTCGGGCAGGTTGCAATCGGCGCCTTTGAGCGAAAACGTCCAATTGCCCGATTTCGGCTGGGCGACTTGTAGCGGCTGTGGCGCCGCACGCCGGATGGCCGAAGAGCTTTCGGACGGCTGAGCCGCAACGGCGGCCACATCGGGGTTGGGGGCAGCTGATCCTGGGTTCGCCGGCACGTTTGCGGCGACGTTTGCACCGGTGGCGGGCGTGGTCACGGGCGCGGCGGCCGGCACTGGCGTCGTTGGCGGCTGGTTCGCGATTGCGACCTTCGATGGCGTCGGCGGCGCAGTGGGCGCGGCCGGCGCCTGCGGCTTGCTGATGGTGGCCGCATTGGCCGCGAGCGTCGTGCTGGACGTCGTCGCCGGGTCGTTGGCCGCGACCGCCGTCAAGCCCGGTTTCGGCTTGCCTGGATCCGACGGGAAACGCGTAAAATACTCGGCGAGTTTGCCCTCGACCCATTTATACGCGCCGGCTTCGCGCGAGCCGGGTTTGGCGATGGTGATGTGGTCGGCGCCGCTCTGCTCGCCGCTATCGTCGCACCCTTCGGCCGCGTACTGACCGGGTTTCACCGCAGCGCCATACGTCGGTTCGGTTTCATGCAGGCAGAAGATCTTCAACGGGCGGGTCGGACTCCGGCTGGCCAGATACTCCGACCACAGAGATTCCAGGCCCTGCAAGAAGACGGGCGCTTCGCTGCTGGCAAAATTTGTGATCAACGGCTTCTCTTTGCTCAGCAAGGACAGAAAGTCAGCGGCGGCCTTGCCTTGCGCCGGCACCGACAACAGGAACACGGCCTTGGTCTTGCCGGTCAGCGTCGAGGAGCCGCTGATGGAAGACTGGATCAGCATGCTTTTGAGCACCAGGCCGCCAGCGCTGTAGGCGACAAACGAGATGCTCTCGTAACCCTCCAGCACCCCCTTGGCTTTCAGTTCTGCGAGCGCCTTGGTGGCCAGTTGCGGCACCGTGCGCTGGCCATCAGCCCCGCCCTTGAAACTGAGTTGCGCCAGATCGTAGCGCGACAGCGGCAGCTGTTTCTTTTCTGCTGTGGTGTCGGCCGCCATCAATTCGGGCCAGGACGGCACGCCTTGGCCCCAACGGAACGTCTTGTCGGGATCGTTGGTCAGCCCATCGACGAAGATGATGATGCGATTGGATTTGCCGCGAGAAAAATACTGCAGCGCCGGGCTCGCCGGTTCTGACGCGGCATAGGCCGACACGGCAGCCATAGCGAGGACGGCCAAAAGCGGGACAAATCGTTTCAGAATCATGCCGTTCACGCAACACCAGCACCGGCCGGAAATGGCCCCAAATCCGCTGGCCGCCCGCTAGGCCCCCAACAGGATTGGAAGCGCGCGAACGATTTGCGGCACACGTCTGTTTGGACGAAGAAAATGAGGTAATTTTGGGGGCGAGGATTAGCGGCGGCAATTGAGTTGTGGATGAAACTCGATACGTCCTGCCGCGGCTCGCAAAGCGCAACGGCAGGACGCAAGGGGGCCGGGGCCGACGGCCGCGCGGTTCAGGGCGCAAAATCAGGTCGTCGTGTCGATAACGCTGATCAAGGCCTGCAAAGCTTTGGTGCTACCGTCGGCGGTTGGTTTGGCCGTGCGCAGGGACTTCAACGCGCCGTCAATGGCTTTGTCGACAGTGTTCCACTTATCGACGTTAGCGGCCTTCAAGGCCTTGGCGGATTTGTCCCAGGCGGTTTCGAGATCCTTGATCTTGGCTTTGGCGGCCGCGAGATCGCCCGATTTGACGATTTGCAGGGTCGCTTCGGCGATGCTCTTGAACGGCTTGAGATCACCCAAGGGCACGCTGGTGGCGATGGCGGCGGGAGCTGCAGCAGGCGCCGCCCCAGCACTCGCCAGGCCATCCAGCACTGCTTTGTTGCAGCCTTCGTCGTCGTCCTTGCGCAGAGCCGAAGCGGCAACAACGCCGGCAGCTTCAAGCGTCGCCTTGGCCTCCGGTTTCAGGCCAGGGGCGGCCAGCGCTGTTTCCAAAAGTCCAAGATCAGCTTCGCAATCTGCACGGGCGAAATCGGTCGCGCCAACAGCAATGGTTGCGGTGCAGATGATCAGTTTAAGCAGTTTGAGTGACATGGAGTCGTTCCTTATCCGAGAAAGGTGTGGTGCTCGTCGTTGCTGCCGCGCGCCGGATCAGGCGTTTTGAGATGCCGTCGCTGCTGTCCGGTCGATGCGGGTCGCTGTGAGAAACAGCACCAGCGCCGAAATGGCGGCCAGGAACACGATGCTGGTGTTTATGGTGCCCCACCCAAGTCCGCCCGCGATATGCGGCTTGGCGAAATAGTCGCCGAGCGAGGCGCCGAGCGGCCGGGTCAAGATGTAAGCGACCCAGAAGCACAAGATGGCGTCCAGCTTCGCCAGATAGTACGCCGCCGCGACCAACGCGATGGCTGCGGCAAAGATCAGCGCCGACGGGCCATAGCCGAAGTCCAGCGTCTCGGCAGCGAGGTCACCCGCCGAAGTGCCGAGGGCGAACGTGAACAGGATGGCGGCCCAATAGAACAATTCGCGCCGCGTCGTGAAAATCGTGTGAATGGAGAGCGTGCGTTCGCTGGCGTACCAGGCCGCAAAGACGGCCGCCAAAATGATAGCGAATGCTGTGCTGGTGATGACCAGACTGATGTGCAGCCCATCCACCAGCAAGTCGGAGATCAGTGTGCCGACGACGCTGATCAGCACGACTTCCAGCCAATAGGGCGTGGGATAATAGCGCTTGGTGCGCACCTGCCAGATCAAGGCGACGATGCAAACCGCGCTCATCACCCAGGAGGTGATCGTCAGCCCAAGCCCCAGCCGAGCCGACAGCAAATCGCCCGCAGTCTCGCCAACGGTCGTCGCTAGGATCTTGATGACCCAGAAGAAAATGGTGATCTCAGGCACTTTGTTCCACAGCTGCGCAAGCGCTGTGTTGTCACTTCGGCTCATGCCCTTGGCTCCAGATTGTATTGACGTATCCGGGGCTTATGGTTGAGTCGACTTAGCCCAGACTTAGCTGGGCGTGACCGTTTCGTGGCGCGGGAAAGTGACGCGGGCGACCAGCCCCGACGCATCGGTCCGATTGGTGAGATCGACCTTGAAGCCGTAACGGTCAGCGATCCGCGCCACGATGGCCAACCCCAATCCGCTCCCCTCGTTTTTGGTTGAAGCCGCCCGGAAGAACGGCTCGAACACCCGCTCCAGCAGGTCCGCAGCAATGCCAGGACCGCTGTCGGTGATGGTCAGGACGATGCCTTCTGGACGGTCGATGATCGCAACATCAATGGCGCCGCCGCTCGTCGAGTAGCGGACGGCATTTTCGAGCAGGTTCGCGATCAGAACGCCAAGATCGGCGGGCTCGCCAGCAACAGTCGCAGGGTCTGCGCGCAGCAAACCGATGTCCAACCCATGATGATCGGCAATCGGCACAATGTTGGCGATTGATGATGTCACCAATTCGACCAGATCAATGGGTTGCAAGATGGTTTTGGTTTCGTCGGATTGATGGCGCGCCACTTGCAGCAACTGGCCTACCAGGCTGGACGCTCGCTTGATGCCGCGCTCCAGGTCCGCGATGCGATCCTCGTTTTCCGCTGGCGCCACGCGACGCAGATTGGCGACTTGCAGCTGTAGTGCTGTCAAAGGCGTGCGCAACTCGTGGGCCGCGTCGGCCACGAAGCGGCGCTGCAGCGTCAACGCCAGTTGCAGTCGATTGAGCAGATCGTTCATCGCCGCCGCCATCGGCCGGATCTCCAGCGGCACGTCGCTAGCCGGTATCTGGCCGAACGCCATTGGCCCGGGTCGGGCCAGCCGCGTCACCAGGCCATCGAGCCCGCCCAGCACCCGATTGATCACGATCCCCAGCAACAGCCAGGACAGGGGCACCGTGATGCCCACCGGAATGAGCGAACGCAACGCTGAGTCCTGGGCGAGTTCTTGCCGGACCACGGCCTGTTGCGACACCTGCACGGTCTGGCGTGCAGTCACCACCGCATAGGTGCGCCACCGGATCGCATTCGCCTCGGTATCGGCAAACCCCGTTTGGGACTGCCGCGGAACATCGGTATCGGGCGTGACAGGACGCAGCGGCTTTCCGGCCGCATCCCAGACCTGAACCTTGAAGTCGTCCTCGGCGTCATGAGGCGAGGCGTCGTTGCCCGCCGGCTCGGGTGAACTGGCCACATGGTCCAGATTAATGGCGAATTGGCGCAACTGCTGATCGAGAAAGTCCTCCATCTCGGAGCGCGTGTACCAATAAGAAAAGCCGGCGGTCGCCAAGCCGACAACCGTCAACAGACCAAACAAGGATAACCAAAGCTGTGATCGGAGCGAGTTCGGTGGCTTCATCGGTCCACCAGCCAGCCGGCGCCGCGCACATTCCGGATGACGTCCTTGCCCAGCTTCTTGCGGATGGCGTGGATCAGCACCTCGATCGCGTTACTTTCCACCTCGTCGCCCCAGCCATAAACGCGGTCTTCAAGTTGCGCCCGCGACAGGATGGCGCCGGGGCGCTCCAACAGCGTCGCCATCAGGGTGAATTCGCGCGGCGGCAACACATGGCTCGCCCCATTGCAGCTGGCTTCGTGGCTGATCAAGTCGAGCGTGACGCGGCCATTGCCGATGGTCGACGTGGCATGTCCGCTCTGGCGTCTGAGCACGG
Organism: Hyphomicrobiaceae bacterium; assembly: GCA_031393505.1. Classification (GTDB taxonomy): domain Bacteria; phylum Pseudomonadota; class Alphaproteobacteria; order Rhizobiales; family Hyphomicrobiaceae; genus JANYHF01. The sequence continues at coordinate 29,083 of JANMVX010000008.1, forward strand.
CGCGCATGCGGGCCATCAGTTCGCTGATGTCGAAAGGCTTGACCAGATAGTCGTCAGCGCCAAGATCCAGCCCGGCAATGCGGTCCTGGGTGCCTTCGCGCGCGGTGATGATCAGCAACGGCGTCTTGTCCCCGCGTCTGCGCACGTCGGCCAGCAGGGCAGTTCCCGGCCTATCAGGAAGCCCCAAATCGAGCAGCACCAGGGCATAGCCGCCCGCCTTGATCGCCAGGTCGCCTTCAAGGCTGTCCCTGGCCCAATCGACCGACATGCCGTTGTCGCGCAGCGCGCGCGACAGACTGGCCCCGATCATCGGGTCATCTTCGATGAGCAAAATACGCAAGGACGAGACTCCGCAAAGCGCTTGCGCAGCGCACATGGCCCAAACGACGACCGCGAGGCCGATCCATGGGTTCAGTGTATCGGGTGCGCAAACGCACACGGCACGACTATCAATGATTTGCGGTTAAAAATGGTGGAGCCGAACAGAATCGAACTGTCGACCTCTTGAATGCCATTCAAGCGCTCTCCCAACTGAGCTACGACCCCAACCGGCATGTTCGGATTGTCAGCTTTGGCGGACTGCCTTGGGAAACCGTCCGCACCGTCAATCGAAGCTTCGCACCGACGGGGAAAACCGCGTCAGTTGCGAACCATGCGCGATTGGATAGACGCCTCGGCGCGAGGCGTCAAGGTCCGATCCGCGCGCAGCTGCTATTTGGGTGCCTTGGTGCGCCCGCGCTTGGCCAACACATTGAAAACTTCCACCAAGGCCGAAAACGCCATGGCGACGTAGATGTACTCGCGCGGAATGTGAAAATGCAGTCCGTCAGCGATCAGCGCCATGCCGATCAGCAGTAGAAAATTCAGCGCCAGCATCTTTGTCGTGGGATGCTTTTCGATGAAGTGTCCGACAGCGGTGGCGGCGAAGTACATCACCAGCATGGCGATGAGAATGGCGGCGATCATGACTTCGACATGCTCGGCGATGCCGACCGCGGTGACAATGGAATCGATGGAAAAAACCAGATCGATGGCGGCAATCTGCAAGATGACCGCGTTGAAAGCCCCACGGCTACCCGACGACTCAGCCGGATGGCCGGTTTCGTCGCCCTCGATTTCCGTATGGATTTCATTGGTGGCTTTATAAACCAGGAACAGGCCGCCCGCGATGAGAACGAGGTCGCGCCAGCTGAAGCCGATGCCGTACACGGTAACAATCGGCTGCGTCAGGCCGATGATCCAAAACAGGGTCAACAGCAGCAAGACGCGCATCACGAACGCCATGGTCAGGCCGAGCTTTCGCGCCCGCGCCCGTTGATGTTCAGGCAGCCGCGACACCTGCAGCGCTAGAAACACCACGTTGTCGATGCCGAGAACAATCTCAAGTACCGAGAGCGTAAAAAGGCCACCCCAGACGGCAGGATCAGACAGAGAAATCGACATGCCTACCGCTATGGATTTGTGTTTTGAAAGTGACCAACCGGCAATCGGCGGCGGCTGTGTTCAGCCAAGCCCTCGCAGCACGGCCTAGGGCAGCACAGCGTCTAGAGCCCAAAGCCGGCTAGAAGGTCTTTTTGACTGTGCCATACAGCGTTAACGCATCCGGCGGCAGTTCGCCCGGCGTTTCGCTGATGATCTTGCCCTCGGGCGCCCCATAGAGCAGCTCGAGGCCAAAATCCAATTTCGGAAAGGCGCCCAAGGACCCCAGTCCCGGAATAGACAGGCCGATGCCAGTCTGCGTTCCGTTGCCCGCTTGCGACGGCACCGTCAGTTCGACCCCCGGCAGCGCTGGATCCAATGGCAAGCCTTGCGCCGTGGCGGCTTTGCCAACCGGAACAGTCGTTTGCTCAAAAGCTGATGCGCCAGTCACAACAAACATGGCCCCAACGACCACGCACAGACCGGCGAATGTTGCATTCATACGGCTCATATCACGTCACCCGCAGACTCTCTTAGGGAGACAAGATGCCGCGTAGAGGAGGGAAAGGCAAGCGCTCCGTTTTCAGAGCTAACCCTATGAAAACATTGGCACTTATGAAATTAACCGGTTGTTCTGTTGCGTTGCGGCAACGCCTGCAGCGATACGATGCAACGGCATCGCCCAGCTACCGGTTGCCGCTGCTCGCAAAGCCCGGCGCTTCGCCGCGCGGCAACGGATCGGCGGCCGTTTGCGGCTGCGTAGGACGCTGACGCAAGCGGCCGAAATTGCCAGGTTGTTGCGGCTCGCTGCTCGCCGCTTCAGCCGAAAGACTGGCCTGAGGGGCGGCAAAGCGCGGCTCATAGTGTGGTTGCGTGGCGGGTTGCGCAGTGGCCAGCGGGCGACGCTGCGGTAGGATGCCCTGCTCGATGACGACATCAATCGGGCCACCCGTCATTATGAGATGTTCGACGCCATCGCGGTGAATCAGCACCAACTTACGCTTGCCGTCGACCGAGACCACCTCCGTCACGCCAATGCGTTGGTCCTGCTGCGACCCGAACAGCGCGCTCCCGCCAAAGCGCTGCCACGCAAACCAACCGGCCCCGGCAAGCACCGCCAAAACGAACAGATACATCACAGCCGTGATCATTGCTGGGCCCTCTTGCTTCAAAAACGCGTGACGCATCAGAAGTATCGCTCTGATCCGCCGCGCTGTCTGCAGGCACGCCCGCCGACTGGTCAACGCCATGATGTATACCCGAGGCGCTCGCCAGCGTGAACCCGAATTGCGACGCCGTCCACCTGCCCTCGTGTCTCAGGGACCAGGCGCGCCCATCGTGATCGGCCGGGTTCATCAAACCATTTGGCGCGCGAATCAGATACCTCCATGGCCATGATAAAGATGCTGGCAGGGTCTCCCAAGGATCGAACCGAAGCGCGTCCGACAGCGGCCGCCGACCGCCGCGCTGGCGCAGTCGCCCTCGTGTTGTCCGCCATCTTTGCTCTCATGGTCGTGACCTTCAGCCCGGCGGGCCTGCAGATTTCGCAATTTCTGGCGCTCGTCGGCCTGACGGCGCTGGCCGCCATTGGCGCCTTCGCGCTGGCGATGCTTCTCATTCAGGCGCCGTTGCAGACGGGACGCGCGCAGCCGGACGGACTGCTCGCCCAATACGCCGGCTGTCTCGACGACGGCCTGCTGTTATCGGATGCCGACGGCGCCGTGACCTTCGCCAATCAAGCTTTCTATCGGATGCTGGACCGCGCCGAAGGCAGCCTGAGAGTGTTTCAGCCGAGCACCGCCTTCGGCGATCTCGGCGCGGGAAATGCCTCAGTTTATCGGCTCACCCATGCTCTGGCGTCCGGCGAGGCCTGCGAAGAGGTGATAGAGCGGCAACCGAACCGGCATGCGCCAACCTCCAGTCGATGGTTGCGTATCGCCTTAAGTCATCACCTCTCCCAAACGGGAGAGAGCTTTGCCAGCTGGCGTTTGAGTGACGTAACGCAAGAACACACCCGCCAGAGCGAATCGCTGCAGCGCCTGAAACGCAGTCTCGATCAGCTGGATCGACTGCCCGCCGGGCTGTTCGTGGCCGGCGCTGATGGGCGCCTGAGCTATCTCAACGCCACGCTTGCCGATTGGCTGGGCATCGATCGCAAGGCGGCGGAACTGTCCGGCATCGCCCTGGAACGTCTTTTGTCCGCCGACGGATTGGCGGGCCTGCGTCAGGCTATGGTTGCGGCCGGTACCGGTGATGTGGTGGCCCAAGACGTGGATCTGTTGCGCCAGGATGGCGTTTCCATGCCGGTCCGGCTGCTGGCCCGTTCGCGCGCCGCATCCGGATCTCTGGACTTGGGCCTGATCCTGAATCGCGCGCCAAGCGACCGGCTCGACGATGGATCGCAGGCTGCCGAGGCCCGCTTCACGCGGCTGTTCCACGCCGCGCCCGTGGCCATTGCCACCATCGACGCCGAAGGCCGCATCGGCAGCGCCAACCCTGCGTTTTCCCGATTGTTTTTCAGCGCCTCCGATACGCTCAGCGCCGGCGGCCTCAATGTCATGGAGGGCCTGACGGAGGCCAGCCAGTCGGCCCTGCGCCATGCACTGTCCCGGGTCAATGCGGGGGAAACCCCGCCGCAGCCCATTGAAATTACTTACGGCGTTAACGGAGCAAAATCCGGGCAACTGTTCCTGGCCGGCAACACGGCCGCCGGGGCCGAGCGCGAGTCTGTGATTCTCTATGCCCTCGACACCACCGAGCGCAAAGAGCTGGAGGCTCAGTTCGCCCAAAGCCAGAAGATGCAGGCCATCGGGCAATTGGCCGGCGGCATCGCGCACGACATCAACAATGTGCTGACCGTGATCATCGGTTTTTCCGACCTGCTGCTGGTCAATAGCGCCGGCGATCCCGCCTTCCACGACCTTGTGGAAATCAAGTCGAACGCCAACCGCGCCGCCAACCTGGTCAAGCAGCTGCTGGCGTTCTCGCGCCGCCAGACCCTGCGGCCCGAAGTGCTGTCGCTGAACGAGACCATCTCCGATCTCAGCGTATTCCTGAAGCGCACGCTCGGCGAGAAGGTCAAGCTGGAGCGCGACTACGGCCGCGATCTTTGGCTGGTGAAGGCGGACCAGACCGAGCTTGGCCGCGTGCTGGTCAATCTCGCCGTCAACGCCAACGACGCCATGCCAACCGGCGGCATGCTGACCATCCGCACAGCGAACATCAGCCGCGCCGACAGCCTGCGCATCGCCGAGCGCGGTTTCGTGCCCGGGGACTATGTGGAATGCTCGGTCTCCGATACCGGCCATGGGATGAGTGCGGAGGTCTTGAAGAAGATCTTCGAACCGTTCTTCACCACCAAGGATGTCGGCAAGGGGACGGGTCTCGGCCTTTCCACCGTGTACGGTATTGTCAAGCAGACCGGCGGCTATGTGTTCTGTGAGTCAGAGCCAGGCGTCGGCACGACATTCCGTATTTTCCTACCCCGCCACGCCCCCGGCGCTGGCAGTCTCGAGGTGCACGTCAAGGCGCCCGAGAAGAGGGAAAAGGCGCGCGACGTTACCGGAACTGGCACGGTGCTCCTGGTCGAAGACGAGGATTCGGTGCGCAAGTTCGCGGCCCGGGCGCTGCGCCGCCAAGGCTACAACGTGCTGGAGGCGGGCCATGGCGCCGAGGCACTGGAGGTTATGGCAGCACACGTCGGAACCATTGACCTGGTGGTCAGCGACGTCGTGATGCCCGAGATGGACGGCCCGACCCTGCTGAAGGAACTGCGCCGGGACCATCCGGACCTGAAGTTCGTGTTCATGTCTGGGTACACGGACGATGCGCTGGCGACCTTGGACAACGGCGAGGAATTCGCGTTTCTGCAGAAGCCGTTCCAGCTCGCCGAACTGGTCTCGAAGGTGAAGGAAATTATTCAGGGGTAGTCTCTCCTCTCCCCCATTTTTGGGGGAGAGGATGTCGCTCCGAGGCGAAGCCGAGGAAAACAGCGACAGGTGAGGGGCAGCCGCTTGCTCCGTACTGGTGGTGAGAAGGTCCGTGCAAGCCGCTGCCCCTCACCGACCGCGTGGCTCTTGGCGCTGAAGAAGCGCCTGCGAGACGCGGTCTCCTCTCCCCACGCGAAGAGGCGTGGGGAGAGGAGAAAATACAACCTCAGATTGCGCATTCGCACCAGTGTTGATCCTACACCCATATGCCTCTGATCGGACGGAGATTTAACCAGGTGATTACCTTGTTGGCGAGCGAGAACAAATCAGGTACATATGAGCGACTCAATTTGTAACCACCGCCCCGACATGGAATAAGGAGACGCAACGATGAAAGAGCACCCGCAGCTTCGCGTGGTCGAGGGAACAGGCATGGACAACAAGCAGAAAGCTTTGGAAGCCGCTCTCGCCCAGATCGAGAAGAGCTTTGGCAAGGGCTCGATCATGAAGCTCGGCGCCAAGGAAACCTCGATGGACATCGAGGCGATTTCCACCGGCTCGCTCGGCCTCGACATCGCGCTCGGCATCGGCGGCCTGCCCAAGGGCCGCATCGTCGAGATTTATGGTCCGGAGTCGTCGGGCAAAACCACCCTGGCGCTGCATGTGATCGCCGAGGCGCAGAAGCTTGGCGGCACTTGCGCGTTCGTGGACGCGGAACATGCGCTCGATCCGGTCTATGCCCGCAAGCTGGGCGTCAAAGTCGAGGACCTGCTGATCTCGCAGCCGGACACCGGCGAGCAGGCGCTGGAAATCACCGATACGCTGGTGCGCTCGGGCGCCATTGATGTGCTGGTGATCGACTCGGTTGCTGCGCTGACGCCCAAGGCCGAACTTGAGGGCGAAATGGGCGACAGCCTGCCCGGCCTGCAGGCTCGCCTGATGAGCCAGGCGCTGCGCAAGCTGACGGGATCGATCTCCAAATCCAAGACCATGGTCATCTTCATCAACCAGATCCGCATGAAGATCGGCGTCATGTTCGGCAATCCGGAAACCACCACCGGCGGCAACGCACTGAAGTTCTATGCGTCCGTGCGTCTCGACATCCGCCGCATCGGCCAGATCAAGGCCAACGAAGAAGCGGTTGGAAACCAGACCCGCGTAAAAGTGGTCAAGAACAAGGTCGCTCCGCCTTTTAAGCAGGTTGAGTTCGACATCATGTATGGCGAAGGCGTCTCCAAGACCGGCGAACTGGTCGATCTTGGCGCCAAAGCCGGCGTGGTCGAGAAATCAGGTTCCTGGTTCGCCTTCAACGGCGAGCGCATTGGCCAGGGCCGCGAGAATGCGAAAACGTTCCTGAAGCAGAACCCCAAGGTCGCCGACGCCATTGAAAAGGCCATCCGCCAGAATTCCGGCATCATGGCCGAAAAGCTGCTGGTGCACGCCGACGCCGCCGAAGTGGCCGACGCCAGCGCCGACATCGATCCCGAGACCGGCGAAGTGCTGGAAGAGGGCACCAAGCGTGGCAAGGCCAAGCGCGGCTGATTTCGTCACAACTTGAAAATAGGGGGGCGGTCACCGGCTGCTTGGCGGCGCCGTCCCCTCTTCCAAACACTTCCGAGGCCAGTTGCCGACCTGATTGCAAATCTTGCAAGACAACTCGATAGCTCGTCCTAATTTCGAGCCAGGTATTCCGCCTTAAGATCCTTTTTCGACAGTTTACCAATCATGGTCTTGGGCAATCTGTCGCGAAACTCAATATGATCTGGCAGTTCCATCTTGGCCAACTTCGGCTTCAAGAACGCCAGGAGCTCCGCCGCGCTCGCCGTTTTGCCTTCGCGCAACTTGACAAACGCCACCGGCGCCTCGCCCTTGTGCGCGTCGGGGACGCCGATGACGGCCGCTTCCTCAACGGCGGGGTGCTCATACAGCGCCTCTTCGATGCGGCGCGGATAGATCTTGAAGCCCGATGAGTTGATCATCTCTTTCATGCGGTCCGAGATGAAGGTGAACCCGTCTTCGTCCATATGGCCGATGTCGCCGGTGCGGAAATAGCGTCCCGCCAGGCCCGGCGCAAAACTCTCGGCGGTCTCGGCCGGATTGTTCCAGTAGCCCAGCATCACCTGGGGGCCACAGATACAGATTTCCCCCTTCTCGCCGATCGGCATCTCGACGGCCGGGTTTTCGAGCGATCGAATGGAAATATAGGTTGCGGGCATTGGCAGGCCGATAGAGCCGTCCTTGACCGGGCCATCAGGCGGATTGCCGGTCGCCACCGGCGAGGTTTCCGAAAGGCCATAGCCCTCGATCAGGGTCGCGCCGGTCATGGCCTCGAACCCCTTCTTGACCGTGACCGGCAATCCCGCCCCGCCCGAAAAACACCACTTCAAGGATTTGAGATCGGCCTTCTTGGCGGCGGCATTGTTAAGCAGCGCATTGAACAGCGTCGGCACCCCAGGCAGCACCGTGGCGCGCGTCGACACCATCAATCGCACGGCCTCGTTGATCTCGAACTTGGGCACCAGGATCAATTGCGCGCAACGCCGGATGCCGAAATTCATCACCACCGTCATGGCGAAAACGTGGAACAGCGGCAGGATGCACATGACGACTTCGCTGCCGTCCCCCAGCGGTCCGGCCCATTGGCTCACCTGCTCGGCGTTGATCGTCAGGTTGGCGTGGCTCAGCATGGCGCCTTTTGGCGTGCCGGTGGTGCCGCCGGTGTATTGCAGGACCGCAATGTCCGTCAGGGGATCGATGCCGACGCCAAGAACCTTGCCATCATTGGTCATCAGATCGCGCTGGAGGACGATTTTCGCCCGCTGCGCCGAGGCCTCGACGTTGGCGATCTCCTGTCCCCGCGTCAGCCGGAACAGCATGGATTTGATCGACGGCAGCAGCGATGTAAACGACGCCACCACGGTCTGCTCTAGAACGCCGTCGGCGATCAGCTGCTCGACCTTGCCGAACAGCAGTTTCAGATCCAGTGTGATCATCAGTTTCGTGCCGCTGTCGCGGATCTGATGCGTCAGCTCACTCTGGGAATAGAGCGGGTTGAAATTGACCACCGTCCCACCGACTTTCAGCACCGCATAGTAAGCGACGATGAACGTCGGGCTGTTGGGCAGGAAAAGCCCCACTTTCACGCCCTTGCCGACGCCCAGCTTCTGCAACCCTGCCGCCGCAAATTGAACCGCACGGCCGATCTCGGCATAGGTCATCGTGCGGCCGAGGAAATTGGTGCAAACGTTGGCAGGAAACCGGGCCACTGCCTGGTCCAGCAGTTCATGAACCAGGCTTGGCGCAAACCTCTTTTGCCACTGGGTATAAGTCGGGTAGCATTTCAGCCAGGGTGGGTTTTGCAGCGACCCAGTCATGAGCTGATCGGCAACAGGTGTGGCGGCTAGGGCGCTCATGGGACGGCCTTGGCGTTTGCTGTGTTTTCAACGGAGGGTTGCAATCCTGACCGAAACCCGCGATTGCGACGGCACGACGCGGCGGCCAGCGCACCCATTGCTAGCATAATTCGCTAGGATTAGCGTTGACGGTTAACCGTTTTGAGGGCGTTGCATTGCCTCGCCGGGCCAATCGGCCCGATCTTTGCGAGGCTGGTGCCGGTCTGACGGACGGCTTGCTCTTGCTGGCTGACTGTTCTAGCAAGGCTTTGGACATGCACAGGTCGGCGCAAAGCCGCTGTGGCAGGGAGAAGACTATGGACGATGTAGCGACCAGGATTGTCGAGATTCTTCGCAAGCACATGAAGAAGCCCGACAAGGAGATCACCCTCGAGACCAAGCTCGAAGACCTGGAGATCGAGTCGCTCGATCTGGCCATGATCGTTTTCGACATCGAGGATTCCTTCGGCGTGGAGATCCCCTACAACGCCAACGAAGAAGTCGACGCGTTCAAAACCGTCGGTTCGGTCGTTGATCGCGTGCGCCAGCTGGTGCAGTCGAAGGCCGCAGTGTAGCGGACGCAGCATCGAGGATCGATGACCAGTACCATCGCAGGGCATGCCATCAGCACGCGGCGCGTCGTCGTCACGGGCACGGGCGTCATTTCCCCAATCGGCAACACAGTGCCGGAATTCTGGGCCAGCCTGAAGGCAGGCGTCTGTGGCGTCGGCAAAATCGCCAGCTTTGACCTGGAAGACTTGTACATCCAGATCGCTGGCGAGGTGAAGGGCTTTGACGTCAAAGAGCGGCTGTCCGGCTTGAAGGACAAGACGCTGCCGATGGCGGACCGCTATTCGCAGTTCGCTGGCGCCGCCGCCATCGAGGCGCTGAAGCAATCCGGCCTGAAAATTCCAGTCGTCGAACCCTATCGGGCGGCGTCGATCATCGGCACGGGCGCTGGCGGCGTGAACACGCTTGAGCTGGCCTATCGCGATCTCTTCATCAAAAAGAAGCGCGCCACCAATCCCCTCACGCTGCTGCGCTTTATCGGCTCGTCCGCCGCGGCCCATGTGGGGATCGAATTCGGCTTCAAAGGCCCCACCTTCGGTACCGTCAGCGCCTGCGCGACGGCCCCGCACGCGATTGGCCTCACCTACCAGTTCATCAAGGCCGGCATGTGCGATCTCGGCGTGTGCGGCGCTTCGGAAGCCGCCATGAACTACGGCACCATGAAGGCCTGGCAGGCGCTTCGGGTGCTCTCGCCCGAAGGCTGCTTCCCGTTCGCCAAGAAGCGCAACGGCACGGTCCTGGCCGAAGGCGCCGGCATCCTGGTGCTGGAAGAGCTGGAGTACGCGCGGGCGCGCGGCGCGACGATCCTGGCCGAGCTCAAGGGCTTCGGCATGTCGTCGGACGCCAAGGACATGGTCAATCCGGATTTTGAGGGTCCGCAATACGCCATGCGCCAGGCGCTGGACGACGCCCGCCTCAGTCCGGGCGACATCGACTATCTGAACGCCCATGGCACCGCGACCGCCATTAACGACAAGAACGAGACGCGCGCCATCCGCGGCGTGTTCAAGGAGCACGCGGAAAAGCTGTCGATCTCCTCGACCAAGTCCATGCACGGGCATCTGCTCGGCGCGGGCGGCGGCGTCGAGGCCGTGGCCTGCATAAAAGCCATCGGCGAAGGCTTCGTGCCGCCCACCATCGGCCTCACCGATCCCGATCCCGAATGCGATCTCGACTACACGCCGCTGGTCGGGCGCGAGAAGACAGTCAACTACGCCATGTCGAATTCCTTCGCTTTCGGCGGCCTCAACGCGGCCCTGATCTTCGGCCCGCCCCCGGGTTGAGCGCGCGATGGCTGATATCGTCATCGTCTCTGGACACGTTGAGCTGCCGGCACGCCTGGCCGACACGCCCACGGCGCGCGTCATCGCCAACGCCTTGCCCCTGTATCTGACGGCGATCTTCTGGGGACGGATGGTCCAGCTGGAGACGCCGCTGGACGCCTATCGCGACGCCACCGCCACGCGGCTCGCGAAACTCGGCCAGATTTTTTGGTCGCCAGAGGCGGAAAAGATACTCATTCCCTATGGCCTGACGCCGCTTTCGCAAGGCGACGACATCCGCCTTGCCGAACCATCCAACATCTGGGCGCTCGCCCTTGACGATGTGCAGATCCTGCGCCAAGTGCACGACGGCGCCAAGGTAACCATCGCCCGCTTTGGCATGGCGCATGCTGACGAGGCGGCGCATAAGGGCAAGCCGCGCGGACGCTGGCGCGGTTGAGAAACAGGTGCTGCTCAAATGCCACCGACCGTTCTGGAAATCCTCGAACCGAACCCTCTCCGCGCCAAGGCCGATGGCGCCATCCGGCGCGTGAAACGGCTTTTCGGCGTTCCGTCCTATCTGCGCACTGAGGATCGGCGCGTCTTGGAGCAGGTCATCCTCCCATATTTTCTCAAAGCGGACGACTACCGCAGCGTCCTCAATGTCGGCTGCCACTGGTTCACGCAAGGCTACAACCGCCCATTCGAGGCCAGGAAAAGCTACGCCACCATCGATTTCGATCCCGCCGTGGCCAAGTTCGGCGGCAAACGCCACATCGTCGACGCGCTGCAGAACCTAGGCGCGCACTTTGCCCCAGGGTCCCTGGACCTCATTCTCTGCAACGGCATTTTCGGCTGGGGCCTCGACAGCCGCGCCGACGTCGAGCAGGGGTTTCAAGCCTGCCATACGGCGTTGCGCTCCGGCGGCGTGCTGATGGTCGGCTGGAACGACATCCCCGAGCGCCGGCCATTCCCGATCGAAGAGTGCAAAAGCCTCGGGCAGTTCAAGCCGTTCCTGTTCCCGCCGTTTGGGGCGTCACGGTATCTGACGGACACGGCCTATCGGCACATTTTTGATTTTCATGTGAAGGGGTGATCATGGCCCATGCCATAAAACCTATTCGAACCGACAAAGATTTGGACGCGGCGTTGGTCGAAATTGAGCGGCTTTGGGGTGCGGAATTAGGGACCCAGCGCGGCGATCGCCTGGACGTGCTTGCCACCTTGGTCGCGGACTACGAAGACAAGCATTTCCCGATGGATCCGCCAGACCCGATTGACGCCATCAAGTTCCGGATGGAGCAGCAAGGCCTGACGAGAAAGGATTTGGAGCCAGCGATAGGATCGCGCGCGCGGGTCGCGGAAGTGCTATCACGAAAGCGCAACTTAACGATTTCAATGATCCGCCGCTTGCATGCGACCCTAGGTATTTCTGCCGATATTTTGATACAACCGACAAAAAAGGGGCGAGTTGCCTAGCTGGGCTCTTTTGCCCATCACAACAGCCCCTTGCTCTTAAAACTCGTATGCCCCTCCTTGCCGATGATCAGATGATCATGCACCAGGATGCCCAGCGGCTTAGCCGCCGCGACAATCGTCTTAGTCATGTCGATATCGGCCCGCGAGGGCGACGGATCGCCCGAGGGGTGGTTGTGCACGATGATGATGGCGCTGGACGACAGCTCCAGCGCGCGCTTGACGATCTCGCGCACATAGACGGGAGTGTGGTCCACGGTGCCGCGCTGTTGCACTTCATCGGCGATGATCTGGTTGCGCTTGTCCAGGAACAGGATGCGGAACTGCTCGCGCGTTTCGAACGCCATGGCGGCGCGGCAATAACCGATCACCTCGGTCCAGTTGCCGAGAACCGGGCGCTTGCGGATTTCGCCCTGCATCATGCGCAGCGCGGCCGCGCCGATGATTTTCAGTTCGGCGATGGCCGCTTCGCCCAACCCGCCATGGGCCGCCAGCCGATCTATCGGCGCGCCGACCACGCCACCAAAAGAGCCGAAGTGTTTCAAAAGGTCCTTGGCGAGCGGCTTCACGTCCCGGCGCGGGATGGCGCGGAACAGCACCAATTCCAAGAGTTCGTAATCCGGCATCGGATCGGCGCCGCCCTTCAGGAAGCGCTCGCGCAAGCGTTCGCGGTGGCCACTGTAGTGGGGCGGTTCGTCCGGCTCAGGCTTGTCCACGACAGGAGCAGCGACCGACCCGCCGAGCGCCATCGGCAGTTGGGTGGGTTCGGTGTCTTTCAGCCCGCCCGCCAAGATGGTCCCTCACTGCACGGACGGATAGGGCGGGCAGTGCCAGCCTTTGGGCGAATAGGTGAACACTTCCACCCCGGTGCTGGTCACCCCGATCGTATGCTCGAACTGCGCTGACAGTGATTTGTCGCGCGTCACCGCCGTCCAGCCATCGTTCAGGACCTTGGTGGCGGCCTTGCCGGCATTGACCATCGGCTCGATGGTGAAGATCATGCCCGGCTCCAGTGCGATGCCTTCGCCATTCTTGCCGTAATGTAGAATGTTTGGCGGGCTGTGGAACACGTCGCCAACGCCATGGCCGCAAAAATCGCGCACCACGCTGAAGCGCTCGGATTCCACATAGCGCTGTATGGCCTGGCCGATATGGCCGGTGGTGTGCCCCGGCTTCACGGCGGCGACGCCCCGCACCAGGGACTCGTAGGTCACCTGGATCAAACGCTCGGCCTTGCGGTTGATGGGGCCCACCGCATACATGCGGCTGGAATCGCCATGCCAGCCGTTCAGGATCAACGTGCCGTCGATGTTGAGAATGTCGCCCTCGCGCAGTTGCTTGGATCCCGGCGCACCGTGGCAGACGACATGATTGATGCTGGTGCAGATGGAATAGCGGTAGCCACGATAGTTCAGCGTCGCGGGATAGGCCCTGTGATCGAGTGCGAATTCGAACATCAACCGGTCGAGGCGCTCGGTGGTCACGCCCGGCTTGACGTGCTCGGCCATCAGGTCCAGCGCCTCGGCGACCAGCCGCCCAGCCGCGCGCATGCCTTCGAAGGCCTCCGGGCCATAGAGGCGGATCTTGCCTTTGGTTTGCTCGATCGGTTCGTCAACCAGTCCCAGAATATTCATTGCGTCAAATCGCTCGCAGCCTCGCCAAATGGTGCGCCGTTTCTAGCGTAAATTGCGGGACGGGCGCAATCAATCGACAAAGGGTAGTCTCCTGGCGAGCGTGACCTCGGTTGTCGTGACATCGCAGGCGTAGGCCAGCATCTCGACGCCGGCATCTCGGGCACGGGCAAAGCCGGCCGCGTAAGCTGGATCAAGATCGGGCGCAAGCTGGAAGCGATCAACGTCGCCGCGCTGGATCAGATAGAGCATCACTGCCCGGTGGCCCTCGCGCACCATATCGGTCAGCTCCACCAGATGCTTTGCCGCGCGCGCGCTGACGCAGTCCGGAAATTCGGCGAGACCGGCCTTGCGCGAGAGGTGCACGTTCTTGATCTCGACATAGCAGAGTTCGGCTGGCGGCCGTTCCAGCAACAGATCGATCCGGCTGTTGACGCCGTACATCACTTCGCGCCGCAGCGATGGATAGCCGGCCACTTCGGCGATGGCGCCTGCAGCGATGGCTTGCTCGACGATCTTGTTTGGCAGGCTGGTGTTGATGCCGACCAGCTGCAGGCCGTGCCCCAGATCGTGCTCCGTCAGCTCCCAGCAATGCGCATATTTGCGCGTCGGCGAGTCGTGGCGCGACAGCCAGACGGTCGTGCCAGGAGCGCACAGGCCCATCATCGTTCCGGTATTGGGGCACGATGCCGTGATCTCGCCGCCGTCGTCCAGGCGTACGTCGGCGAGAAAGCGCTTGTAGCGCCTGATCAGCGTGCCGCGCGTCAGGGGGCCGGGGAAAAGCATGGTCGACACGTTATGGAGGTGGCGGGGACGGGGCAAGCGGCTAGAATGGGCGACGAGACAGGGAGCGCATCGCCATGACCATACCGGCCAAAGACATCGTGACCGCCGCCGTGCTGGTGATCGGCGACGAGATTCTGTCTGGGCGCACCAAGGACAAGAACATCGGCTTTATCGCCGATCATCTCACCGCCATTGGCATCCAGCTGAAGGAAGTGCGCATTGTCCCCGACGAGGAGCCTGAGATTGTCGCCGGGCTGAACGCGCTGCGCACCAAGTTCGACTATGTCTTCACCACCGGCGGCATCGGCCCGACCCATGACGACATCACCGCTGATGCAATCGCCAAGGCTTTTGGCGTCGGTATCGATATCGACCCGCGCGCCGTCGCCATCATGCGACCACACTACGAAGGGCGCGGTCTGGAGTTTACGCCGGGACGCATGCGGATGGCGCGCATCCCGGACGGCGCGGACCTCGTGGACAATCCGGTGTCGAAAGCGCCCGGCTTCATGATCGGCAATGTCGTTGTCATGGCGGGTGTGCCCAACATCATGCAGGCCATGCTGCTGGCGGTGACGCCGAAGCTGACTACGGGCAAGCGCATGCTCTCGGTCGCGCTCACCGTGCGCCGGCCAGAAAGCGAGATCGCCGAGCTGTTCGCCAATGTGCAAAAGCAGTTCCCCGACGTGCCGATGGGCAGCTATCCGTTCAGCGACGAGAAGGGTTTTGGCGCCAATCTGGTGCTGCGCGCCATCGATCCGGAGCGACTGGAGGCGGCGCAAAACGAACTCTCCGCAAGATTGGCTTCGGCGGGAATTATGGTTTAGACGGATCGATCCGAAGCTGATTTTCAGGGGGCGACGATGACGTTGTTGATTGCGGGACTGGTGATTTTTCTCGGGCTCCATTTGGTCCCAACCGTTCCAGCGTTTCGCGACCGGCTGAGAACGCAGCTCGGCGCCGGCGGCTACATGGCCATGTTCTCGCTTGTCTCTGTGGCTGGCCTTGTCCTGATCGTCTACGGCGTCGCGAACCGGCCCTACATCCCGATCTGGACGCCGCCGGCCTTCATGAAGCACGTCGTTTTCTTGCTGATGCTGCCGGTGTTCGTGCTGCTGGCCGCCGCCTACATCCCATCGAACATCCGGCGCATCGCCAAACATCCGATGCTGCTGGCCATCAAACTATGGGCCTTCGCGCATCTGCTGGTGAACGGCGATTTGGCCGGAATGCTGCTGTTCGGCAGTTTCCTCGCCTATGGCATCTATGATCGCATCTCGGTGAAACGCCGCGAGGCGCTCGGGCCGCTAGGAACGCGAACGGGCGGCATCAGCGGCGACATCGCGGCCGTCGCGATTGGGTTGACCGTGTACGCTTTTATGCTGGTCGCCGGCCACTATTGGCTGATCGGCATTCCGCTGATCAACATCCCGATGCCAGTGATGGGCAGCTGAGGTCATACCGAAAGTCACGGATGCTCACGTGCTGACTATCGGCAGGCGCGCGCAGCAGCGCGCCCGGCGTGCGACAACGATAGTCCGTCGAATGTGGCGCGCCGGGCGCACTGCGGTGCGCCCCTACCGCCGATAGGTCGAGATCAATGCAGGCTGGCATCACGCTCCCGCGCCCTGTTGCCCGTGGGCGGCGAGCCCGCGCTGCTGCATGACGGTCCAGGCCTCTTCGGCCGTGTCCACCATATCGAACAGTCCGAGGTCGGACTTTTCGATCATGCCGTAGTCGGCAATCGCTTTCCAGTTGATGACCTTGGACCAATAATCCTTGCCCACCAGCACGACAGGCCGCAGCGAGGCCTTCTTGGTCTGCTCAAGCGTCAACAGTTCGAACATCTCGTCCATGGTGCCGAAGCCGCCGGGGAACACGGCCAGCGCATTGGCGCGCATGACCAGATGCATTTTGCGCATGTTGAAATAGTGGAACAGGAACGTCAGCCCCGGCGTCGTATAGGGGTTGGGCGCCTGTTCGTGCGGCAATTGGATGTTGAAGCCGATCGAGGGCGCGCCCGCTTCCATGGCGCCGCGGTTGGCCGCTTCCATGACGCCCGGCCCGCCCCCTGTGGCGATGACATTGTCCCGCCACGGCCCATCGTTCTCCAACGCGCCGCCCCGCTCCGACACGATGCGGCCCAGCGCGCGCGCCTCGGTGTACCAGGGGCTGAGCGCCGCGCGCTTCTTGGCCCGCGCCACTGCGTCCTTACCCTTCGCCGCAATCAGCATCGCTGCGGCCGCCTCGGGCGAGGGAATGCGCGCGCTGCCGAACACGATCACCGTTGAGCGAATGCCGGCCTCGCGCAACGCCAGCTCCGGCTTTTCGTATTCCAGCGCAAACCGGATGGCGCGCAATTCGTCCTTGAGCAGAAACTCCGTGTCCTCAACCGCGAGCACATAGCTTTTCATGTTGGCCTGTTGCGGGGGGCCGCTGTCGTCTTTCATGGGCGTCCTCGATCGGGGGTCAAGCGGTCTGCGAGCGGCCATAGGTCCAGAGCGCAATCGAGGCCACAGCCAGGACCATGGCGACCATCTGGTAAATGTTCAAGTTTTCACGGAAGACAAACACGCCGATGCCGAGCGACGTGGTGAGAATGGAGAAGGTGGCATAGAGCGTGTATTGCGACGCGCCATAGCCTGAGTAGAGCAGATAAAAGCCCAGGAATGTGACGAAGAATCCCAGACCGCCAATCGCCAGGCTGGCAGCGTTGTCGCTGAGATAGCTGAGGTTGCCTGGCGATTGCCAGGCGAGTGCTGCAATCAGGAACAGCCCCCAACCGCAAGCCACGGCGCCAAGCATGTAGAGAAACGGGTTCGGCGAATGTCCGGCGATCTTTTGTCCGTAGACGAACAGGGCATTGCCGCAGGCGGCCATGAAGGCGATGGCGAGAGGTTTCCACATGCAAGGGTCAGCTTTCTGATTTGGTGCGTGTGTCCCACCAATGGAATGGGCCAGCTATCGTTGCCATGACAACGACCTTCAAACCCCAAGCACCCGCTCGTAGATCACCTTGCCGTCGCCGGGGCGGTAGAAGTCGGCAATGCGCGCGACCTCTTTCAGGCCAGCGCGCAGATAGAACTGCCGCGTCGGCTCGTATTTGTCCGTGGACGACGTTTCGGCGTAATAGCGCGAGCCGCCAGCGGCCTTGATGGCGGCGTCGGTGCGCGCCAGCAGCTGTTTGCCCAGACCGATGCCTTGCTTGCGCGGATCGACCACGATCCAATAGAGATCGTAGGCTGACTCCGTCCAGTCGATGAAGCCAAAGCAGGTGTAGCCGGCGATCTCGCCGCCTTCGTCCGCGACGATGAAGTGATAGCCAGCCGACGGCCCTTCATCGACAGCGGTTTCTACCAGTTCGCCGGCCAGGAGGCTTTCCTTTGGCGTAAAGTACCCGGTCGCCTCGCAGAGTTTCACGATGCGCGGCGTATCCGCTGCCGTGATGCCGGTGCGCCAGGTAAGTGTCACCACACGCCTGCTGAGGTTTCCCGCGAATCGGCGTTGAGCGCTGCGTCGCCAATCGAAACGTCGATATCGACCGGCCGGTTGCGGCGCAGCGCGGCCTGCACGATGCGCTCGATCAACTGCGGATAGCTGATGCCAGCCTCCGAGGCCGTGGCCGAGAAACCGGCGTCGGCCGTGATGCACGGATTGGTGTTCACGTCGATGGCCCAGGGTTTTCCCATTGCGTCGACGCGGAAGTCTACGCGCGCATAGCCGGTCAACCCAAAGGTGTGCCAGACGTCCGCCGCCATCTTCTTCAGCTTGCGCCCCAATTTCGGATCGGACTTCTCGATGCCGAACTGGCGCGGCGTGTTCTGATACGCGAAGGATTCCGTCTGCCATTTGGCGTCGTAGTCGACGATCTTGGGCTTATCGATGGGGTAGCCCTCGAACAGGATTTCGGGCGGCGGCAGCACTTCCACGCCGTTCGGCCCATCGACCATGGCGACGTTGAATTCCCGGCCTTCGATGAACACTTCGGCGAAGAAGCGCCCGCCAAAGGTCGCCTCGCGGTGGCGGATGACCTTCTGAGCTTCACAGGCCATCACGACCGACGAGGAGTCGATGCCGACCGAGGCGTGCTCGCTGTCCGACTTCACCAGCACGATGGTGTCGGCGGGGAGCGGATTACGGATGCCGTCGATCCAGGCAGGGGTCGCGATGCCGGCGGCTTTCATCAGGTGTTTTGAACGCGTCTTGGACATGGCCGCAACAATGGCGTCGAACGTGCACCCCGTATAGGGCACGCGCAGTTTCTCCAGGAACGCCGGCACAAAGGGTTGCAGGCGCAAATCGGCGCGCAGGCCGTCGACCAGATTGAACACGGCCGTGGGCTCGCGCTCCATCATGCGCTCGAGCGGCGTCAGGTCGAGGTCGATGTGGACGATATCGCTGGTGTAACCGAGCCCGCGCAGGGTCTCGCAGATCGCGTCAGCCGACTCGATGGTGTCGGCCTCGTCGGGGCGGCCGTCCATGGCGCCATGAACAATGGGAATGTAGGCGGCACGGGGAACGATCATGGTTAGCCTACCTTGCGGCGTTTGAGACGCCTGGCTTCGGCCTCGCCCAGACCGTAGCGATCCATGGCGGCTTCGAGGATAAGGCCGATCAGCTGGTCATAAGAAATCCCGTTCAGGCCCGAGAGAATCGGGAGATCGGAATGGGTGGGATGCAGGCCGGCGATCGGGTTGGCTTCCATGAACACGGGAGAACCATTGGCATCGCAGCGGAAGTCGATACGGCAGGAGTCACGGCAGCCGAGCGCGCGATAGGCGGCAAGACCGCGGGCGGCGACCAGTTGCGCAACCTCGTCCGTGCCGGGCTTGTAGAAGCAGAGCTCTTCGCTCTCTTCCTTGTTGCGCATGGAATAGACGCCCTGGTCAGCCTCGGCCTTAAGGAAAATCTCCATGACGCCAAGAACGCGGGCGCGAGACCCGTTGCCGACAATGCCGACGGTGAATTCACGGCCGGGCAGGAAGGCTTCGACCAGCGCGGGCTGGTTGAAACGGTGTAGCAAGGCCCGCGCGGCATTCATCAGCTCGGCGGGCGTTTTAACTTTGGAGGCCAGTTCGCAGCCTTTGCCCGTCCCCTCGGCAAGCGGCTTGACAAAGGCCGGATAGTGCGTCCACGCTGAAATATCCTGCTCGCTGCTTTCCACCTGCATGAAAGGCGCGGTTGGAATGCCGGCATCGCGCACCACGCGCTTGGTCAGCGCCTTGTCCAGGGCCAGCGCCATGGTGGTGGCGTCGGAGAAGGCATAGGGCTGGTCGTACAGCTCCAGCAGCGCGGGCACCTGCGCCTCGCGGCAACGGCCCTTC
>JANMVX010000010.1:0-26309 GCA_031393505.1 Hyphomicrobiaceae bacterium
CCTCTCACGGCACGGTATGCTGCACGAAGGCGACCCACGGGTCGCCCCTACACAACTGAGCCCCAGTCGAAACACACGTTGGGCGGCATCACCCGCCCGCCTTTTTCGCCCGCTCGACGGCCGGGCGTAGTTCGGACTCGATCGCCTCAATCGTCAGTGGACCTATGTATTTGTAGGCGATCTTGCCGGCGCCGTCGACCACGTAGGTCTCAGGCACTCCGTAAACGCCCCAATCGATCGATGCCCGGCCATTGACATCGGCGCCGATCTTCTCGAAGGGATTGCCAAGCTTGCGCAGAAACTGCGCGGCGTCCGCGGCCGCGTCCTTCTGGTTGATGCCATAGAGGGGCACGTTCAGGCGCGAGGCCACGGTGCCCAACAACGGCTGCTCGTCGCGGCACGGGATGCACCAGGACGCCCAGACGTTGACGATGGAGACTTTGCCTCCGCCGAGGTCCGAGGTGGCAAAACCAGGCACGGCGGCGCCGTTTCGATCGACGCCGGGAATGGCGGGCAGCGCAAATCGCGGCGCCGGCTTGCCAATCAGCACGGAGGGCAGATTCTCAGGGTTGCTGCGCAACAGGGAATAGAGAAAACCCAGCGCCAGCAGTCCGAACAGAGCCACCGGCAACAGGGCCATGACCGAAAAGCGCCTGGCTTCGGCGGTTTCCGGCGGGGCGGACGCCACTGGCAATTTATCGGCCTCGCTCACGTCACCCTCACGAATTGCTGGCCGGCGCCGAACGCCGCCGGACGCCCTTGGCTTCGAGTTCGGCCAGGGCCTGTTTTTGCGCGCGCGCCGATAACAGCGTATAGAGAGTGATTGCCGAGACAATCACGACGGCGGCGGCATAGGCGGCGTAGACATAATAGATCTCGGTGGCGGCGTTGGTCATGATGTCTGCCCCAGGGGCGACGCTGCGGCTGGAACGGTAACGTCTTCAGCGCGGCGCGCGCGCATGCCGGCGACGCGGCGGCGCAGGATCTCGGTGCGCATGGCGGTAAAATGCAGTGCAAAGAATAACAGCGTAAAGGCGATCGCCATCAGTAGCAGCGGCCACAGGAACACGGCTGCGATGGTCGGTCCGCCAGAGCGGAACACGCTCGCGCCCTGATGCAACGTGTTCCACCATTCCACCGAATAGTGGATGATCGGGATGTTCACCGAGCCGACGATGGCCAGGATCGCCGCCGCCCGTCCCGCCTTCACTTGGTCCTCGATGGAGTTCCAGAGTGCGATCAACCCGAGATAGAGCAGGAACAGGATCAGGAAGGACGTGAGCCGCGCGTCCCAGGCCCAATAGGTGCCCCAGGTCGGCTTGCCCCAGATCGATCCCGTGATCAGCGCCTGCAGCGTGAAGGCCGCGCCAATGGGGGCGGCCACCTTGGCCGACACATCGGCCAACGGGTGACGGAAAATGAGGGAGCCGAGACTGGAGAGGAAGATGAAAGTGTAACCCATCATGGCCAGCCAGGCGGCCGGCACATGGATGTACATGATGCGTACGGTTTCGCCCTGCTGGTAGTCGCCGGGCGAAGCGGCAAAGCCCAGGTAGAGGCCGATGGCCGCGACGATGGCCGCGAGACCCCAGAGCCAGGGCAGGACGATGCCCGAGAGCTGCATGAAACGGGCGGGATTGGCCAGCCACTCGATGGCGCGGTTGAGCGCTTGAATAAGTTGCATAGGTCAGTCTCTAAGGGGTTGGGGCAGGGCGCGCAATGCGCACTCGCTATTGGAAATGTAGCCGCAGTGCGGCGGCCGTGGCGATCGGGGCGAGGGCAATCGACGCAACGCTGAAGGCCGCAAGGATCAGGAGCGGGCTGACAAAACTGCCGGGCCCGCTCACGATGGCCGATATCGTGCTGACGCCGAACACCAGCACCGGGATGAACAGCGGCAGCACCAACAGCGAGAGCAGCAGCCCGCCGCGCCTGAGCCCGAGCGTGAGGGCCGCGCCGATCGAGCCGATGAAGCTGATGGCGGGCGTGCCGACCAGCATGGTGCCGACGAGAGGGAGATAGGCCTCGGCATCCAGATTGAGCATCAGGCCGAGCAGCGGGGCGAGCAGCGTCAGCGGCAGGGCGGTGGTGAGCCAATGCGCGCAGGCCTTGGCGACGGCGACCAGCTCCAGCGGCAACGGGCCGAGCGAGAGGGCTTCCAGCGTACCGTCTTCGTGGTCGGCGTGAAAAATGCGGTCGGCCGAGAGGAGGGCGGACAGCAGCAGCGCGATCCACAGCACGCCCGGCGCGATGCGGGAGAGCAGGTTCAGGTCCGGCCCTAGCCCGAGCGGCAAAATGGCGACCACCATCAGATAGAAGCCGAGCGCCGTGCCGATGGCCCCGCCTTCGCGCAAGGCGAGGCGGACATCGCGGGTGAGCAATTCCAGAAACGCGGCGGTCATTCGGGGACCCTGGAGCTCGTCGCCACAATAGCAGCCGAAGCTTCTGCAAGTCGCGGCCTTTGCCCATAGGCAGCAATGTAAGCAATCAGCCCACTTTTTTCCTCTCCCCCTTCTTCAGGGGGAGAGGGGACCGCGTCTCCTGCGCGGAGGCGCAAAAAGTAAATGGGCAGGCGCCTCTTTGCGCCAAGAGGCACGCGGTCGGTGAGGGGCAGCGGCTGGCTCGGACTGTGGCGCCACCGGTACGGAGCAAGCGGCTGCCCCTCATCCGGCCGTTCGTCCTCGGCTGCCCGTCGGCGGCCACCTTCTCCCCCTAAGCAGGCGGAGAAGGAAAGTGCAGCCGAGCTAATGTCAGCCCCCTTGGGCCATCGCCGGGATGACGAACAGCTAAAGAATCGAATAGTCCGGGTCCGGAAAATCGCAAGTCTCATTGCAAACTCCCGCCAACCGACGCGCCAAGCCTCAACTCCTGCATCGCGGAGACGCCGAGCGGAATGTGCGTTGCCGCAATCGCCATTCCGCCCCCTGCTATATGTTCGGCAACGACCGACGCCAGCATGGACGTTGAGGCCGCATCCAGCGACACCGTCGGCTCATCCAGCAACCAGAGCGGGCGTTTGGCGACCAGCAATCGGGCGAGGCCGAGCCGGCGTTTCTGGCCAGCGGAGAGGTAGCCGGCGGGAAGGTCGTCGATCTCGGTGAGGGTCATGCGCTGCAGCGCCGGTTCGATAGTATCGCCCGCCCCCAGATAGCGCGCCCAGAACGTCAGATTCTCCGCCACCGTCAGGCTCGGCTTGATGCCGTTCTGATGGCCGATCATGTGGCAGTGCGGGCCGACCTCCTCGGGCTCGTCGACGCCCTCCAACCGCACTGTCCCCGCGTCGGGCTGCAAGAAACCGGCGATAGTGCGCAGCAGTGTCGTCTTGCCCGCCCCGTTCGGGCCGGTCAGCAGCAGGCCCTCGCCCGGCGCGAGCTTGAACGACAGCCCTTCGAGTACCCGGCGTTCGCCACGATTGACGGTCAAGTTGTCGATCACGAGTTGCATTGGCGATCCGGCGTGGTCCATGTGGCGGCGGCAATGGTGCACCGCAGTAAATCCGGGCTATGCCGCCCGAACATTGCTATATATTAGGGTGATCCAATCACAAGCCGCCAATCGCGCGAGGCCTCCCATGAGCACGTCTCCCCATCCCGACAGTTTTCGCTGCCGCCGTAATCTGCAAGTCGGAACAGCGCCTTATGAGATTTTCGATCTCACGCTGGCCGAAAAGAACGGTCTGCCCGGCATCTCGCGCCTGCCCGTCTCGCTGAAGGTGCTGGCCGAAAATCTGCTGCGCCACGAGGACGGCAACACGGTCAAGGCCGACGATATCCGCGCCATGGTGACATGGCTGACCGATAAGACGTCGGAGCGCGAGATCGCCTACCGCCCGGCCCGCGTGCTGATGCAGGATTTTACCGGCGTACCGGCAGTCGTGGATCTCGCCGCCATGCGCGACGCCATGGTGGCGCTCGGCGGCGATGCGCGGAAAATCAACCCGCTGGTGCCAGTCGATCTGGTCATCGACCACTCGGTCATGGTCGACCACTTCGGCCATGCCGACTCGTTCAAACGCAACGTCGAGATGGAATATGCCCGCAATGGCGAGCGCTACGAGTTTTTGCGTTGGGGCGCGTCCGCCTTCGACAATTTCCGCGTCGTGCCGCCGGGGACGGGCATCTGTCATCAGGTGAACCTGGAGTACCTGGCGCAGACCGTCTGGACCAAGAAGATTGGCGCCGTGACCCAGGCTTTCCCCGATACCTGCGTGGGGACGGACAGCCACACCACGATGGTCAATGGCCTGGCCGTGCTGGGTTGGGGCGTCGGGGGCATCGAGGCCGAGGCGGCCATGCTGGGGCAGCCGGTGTCGATGCTGATCCCCGAAGTGGTCGGTATGAAGCTGACCGGCGCGATGGCCGAAGGCATCACGGCGACTGACCTGGTGCTGACGGTGACGCAGATGCTGCGCAAAAAGGGCGTGGTCGGAAAGTTCGTCGAGTTCTACGGGCCAGGGCTGGATCATCTATCGCTGGAGGACCGCGCGACCATCGCCAACATGGCGCCCGAGTATGGCGCGACCTGCGGCTTCTTCCCGGTCGATGGCGACACCATGAAGTATCTCAAGGCCACGGGGCGCTCGGTCGCGACGCTGGCGCTGGTGGAGGCCTACGCCAAGGCGCAGGGCATGTACCGTGTCGCCGGCACGCCCGACCCGATCTTTACGGCAACGCTCGATCTCGATCTCTCCTCAGTCGAACCCTCACTCGCCGGGCCGAAGCGCCCGCAGGATCGCGTGGCGTTGAAGGGTGTGGCCGATGGTTTTGAAAAGGCGCTGAACGGCGAATTCGGCAAGCCCGGCGAGGCCACAAAGCCGTTCGCGGTCGAAGGCCGCGACCACGCGCTCGGCCATGGCGATGTGGTGATCGCCGCCATCACGTCGTGCACCAACACGTCCAACCCCTCGGTGCTGATCGCCGCCGGCCTGCTGGCCCGCAAGGCGCGCGCCAAGGGACTGACGGTTCAGCCCTGGGTGAAAACCTCGCTCGCTCCGGGCAGCCAAGTTGTCACCGACTACCTCAACAAATCCGGCCTGCAGGCCGATCTCGACGCGCTCGGCTTTAATCTCACGGGCTACGGCTGCACCACCTGCATTGGCAATTCCGGGCCACTGGACGCGCCCATCTCAAAAGCCATCCGCGACAACGACATCGTCGCGGCGGCGGTCATCTCGGGAAACCGCAATTTCGAGGGCCGCGTGAACCCGGATGTGAAGGCCAACTATCTGGCTTCGCCACCGCTTGTGGTCGCCTATGCCATCGCCGGTTCGCTGCTGGTCGATCTCACGACAAACGACATCGGCTTGGGGAATGACGGCAAGCCGGTCTACCTGAAGGACATCTGGCCCACCTCGGCAGAGATCGCCGAAGTCGTACGCACCTGCGTCACGCCAGAGATGTTTGCAACCCGCTACGCCGACGTGTTCAAGGGCGACGAGCGCTGGCAGAAGATCGGCGGCAAGCCCAGTCTCACGTATCCGTGGCGCGACAGCTCGACCTACGTCGCCCTGCCGCCGTATTTCGACGGCCTGCCGAAACAGCCGATCCCGGTGACGGATGTCGTCAATGCCCGCGTGCTCGGCCTGTTTGGCGACTCGATCACCACCGACCACATCTCTCCCGCCGGCGACATCGCCAAGTCCGGCCCCGCTGGCGAATATCTCGTGCAGCATCAGGTCCGCCCGGCGGATTTCAACTCCTACGGCGCGCGCCGCGGCAACCACGAGATCATGATGCGCGGCACCTTCGCCAACACGCGCATAAAAAACCAGATGGTGAAGGGCGTGGAAGGCGGCGTGACGCTGCATCAGCCCTCGGGCGACCGGCTCTCGATCTATGACGCGGCCATGCGCTATCAGACCGAGGGCGTGCCGCTGGTGGTGTTCGCCGGCAAGGAATATGGCACGGGTTCGAGCCGCGATTGGGCGGCCAAGGGCACGCGGTTGCTCGGAGTTCGCGCGGTGATCGCCGAGAGTTTCGAGCGCATCCACCGCTCCAACCTGATCGGGATGGGCGTGTTGCCGCTCACCTTCGAGGCTGGGACCAGCTGGAAGGACCTTGGCCTCACCGGTAGCGAAGTTGTGAACATCGCCGGCCTAACCAAGCTGGAACCGCGCGTGAAACTGACGGTGGAGATTTCAAACGGCAGCGGGCCTGCCCGCCAAATTCCCGTGCTCTGCCGCATCGATACGCTCGATGAGCTGGATTACTTCCGCAACGGTGGCATCCTGCCCTACGTGCTGCGCCGGCTCGCGGCGGCGTGATGCAGCGTGAGACGGGGGCGGCGCGCCCGTCACCGTCACCGGTTCGTGACTTTCAATTGCCTGGGCCACAGGCAATATCTCAGTCGACCTGACGAACCAAGCGAGGCCGACTGTGACACATGTTTTCACCGCCATGAGCGCCGCCGCCCTTGGGTTGGCCGCGCTACTACCGCTCACGGGATCGGCCGGCGCCGCCGAGGCCCCGACAGTCATCGAACTCTTCACCAGCCAGGGCTGCTCGTCCTGCCCGCCGGCTGACCGCGTCGCCGGCGAGCTGATCAAGAACCGCAGCGATGTGATCGTGCTGTCGCTCCCGGTCGACTATTGGGACTACATCGGCTGGAAAGACACTTTTGCCCAGCACGCCTTCACCGAGCGTCAGCGCACCTACGCCCGTGCGCGCGGCGACGGTCAGGTGTACACGCCTCAGGTGGTGGTGAACGGGCTGACGCATGCGGTTGGCAGCGATCCCGGCAGCATCGACAGCGCCATTGTGCAAAGCAAATCGGCGCTCGAAGGTAAGCATGTGGCGTTGAAGCTGGTGCCAAGCGCCGACGGCCTCACCGTCGAAATCGGCGCTGCGCCAGAGGGAATGGACGTCTCGAACGCCAAGGTGATGCTGGCTGATTTCAAGGGCTCAGCCGACGTGAAAATCGGCCGCGGCGAGAACAGCGGCAGCAAGGTCACCTATTACCACGTGGTGCGCGACTTGAAGTCGCTCGGCGCCTGGACCGGCAAGGCCCAGACCATCAAAATCGCCAAGGCGGACCTCGTGAAGGGCGGCAGCGACGGCTGCGCGGTGATCTTGCAGTCGTCCGACGGCGGCCCGGTGCTGGCAGGAGCGCAAGTCACCAACTGGTAGGCTATGATTGCGTTGTCGAAAGCAGCTAACCTCGTCGGCCCCAGGCCGAGAACATGGTGGTTGATTGAAAGGCGAAGGAAGGGTCGGCGAGCAACGTCAGCACGCGAGAAACCTCGTCGTCTGTGACAAAGCCCGCTGCAACAGCCTCGCTGCGGATTTGCTGGTAATTAGCGGCCATCAATCGAGCCCCCGACGAGCCGCCCGTTCGCACGGCCAAGTAGCCTTCCATGCCGACATCGGTCAGCCCGCAGGCCTGCAGGCGCCGGAACAGGCCACGGCCCCAACTGACGGCCAAAGGGCCACTATGAGCGACCAACAGCCGGCCCAAGGCCGCGCCCATTTTGCGAAACAAAACAGCATCTGCTTCGTTCCCGACTGGACCGGTTGGGTCGACAAAGGTTGGATCGAAATCTTCAATGACGAGCCAACCGCCAGGCTTCAACGCTGCTGCCAATCGCTCCAACGCCTGTTCGCGTGCCGCCACATGGATAAGCACGAGGCGCGCGTGGATCAGATCGAACTGACCTGGCGGGGTGGTAGGCGCCGCTGGTGATCTGTAGGGGCGCATCGCAATACGCCCGGCGCGCCACATACTCCGACGTCTGAGGTAGGCGCGCGACGGGCGCACTGCGGTGCGCCCTCACGGCGCGACCACCGACCGTCCCACAATCATTCCTCTTCCTCGTCAGTATCCGCCTCAACCATCGCCGGCAGCACGACCTCGACGCGCTTGGCCGCAACATCCACGACCGGCACGTTCTCGCGATTGAAACTTACCAGCAGCGTTTCGCCGCCGGCGACCGGCTTGATCTCAAGCAGATCGCCCGCCCCATAGTTGGGCACATCGACGATGGTCCCAATCAGCGCCCCGTCTGGCGCATGCGCCGGGAGCCCGATCAGATCGGCATGGTAAAACTCATCCGGCTTGGGTATTCGCAGTTTGGCGCGCTCGACGAACAGCTCGGTGCCGCGCAGGGCCTCGGCCGCGGTACGATCTTCGACGCCCTTGATATGCGCGATCAGGCCTTTGCCGGCGACCCGCAGGGACTTGATGTGGACCTGCTGCACGCCCTGCTCATCCGTGAGCGGACCATAGGCTTTCAGGTCCAGCGGCGCGGCGGCGAACGACAGCACCACCACCTCGCCCTGGAGGCCGTGCGGTGCGCCGATGCGGCCGAGGAGGATGCGTGGGGACATTCGGTGTGCGTCCTACCGGGAAAGGACCCTCCTCTCCCCTCGCCTCTTTGTGAGGGGAGAGGAGACCGCGTCTCGCAGCGCGTTTCAGCGCAAGAGCCACGCGGTCGGTGAGGGGCAGGAGCTTGCTCCGGCCTTGGTGCCACAATTACGGAGCAAGCGGCTGCCCCTCACCTGTCGCTGTTTTCCTCGGCTTCGCCTCGGAGCGACATCCTCTCCCCCAAAGGTGGGGGAGAGGAGAAGAAAGACTCTACGTCGCTGGCGTCTCAGCCGCAGCCTTAGCCGCCAGATCCGCAGCGACCTTGGCAGCCGCAGCCGCCCGCTCCACGGTCTTCTTGCGCGGCATCAGCTTCTCGGGGTTGTGCCTGACCTTGCGCTTCAGCAGGCCGGCGGCGTCGAGGAAGCGCGCCACGCGATCCGTCGGCTGTGCGCCGACCGACAGCCAATGCTTGCAGCGCTCGACGTCGACCTTGATGCGCTCGGCATGCTCGCTGGGCAGGATCGGGTTGAAATGCCCGACGCGCTCGATGAAGCGGCCATCGCGCGGGGAGTGATCCTCGGCGATGACGATGTGGTAATACGGGCGCTTCTTGGCGCCAGCGCGGGAGAGGCGGATTTTCAAGGCCATTCGTCAGTCTCCGTTGGTTTTGGTTGAAGTCGGTTTATTGATCAGATGAAAGAGGATTAGTCACCGGAACGAACGTTATCTTTGAACGGACGAGATGGCGTAGGGGCGCAGAGCCTGCGCCCGAGTTTCGGCACACACTGGCGCCGGCGATTGGGCACGAAGGGCGCAGGCTCTGCGCCCCTACGCCACTGGCGCTGCCGTCAACCACTGGCAGGAGAATCGCCGTCATTTCTTCTTCCCCGGCAGACCAGGGAGACCCGGCAACCGCATGCCGCCCAATCCGGGCAGTCCGGGGAGCTTGCCACCGAGACCCGGCATTCCCGGTAACCCCCTCGGCAACTGCGCCTGCGCCGACTTGCCCGCCGTCGGACCGGCCGCGGCCACCATGTCGCGCAGCTCAGGCGACAGCGCCTCCAGCGCCTTCGGGTCGAGTTGCGCCAGCTCCGCCTGCATGCGCGCCATCTCGGCCTCGCTGGGCATCCCTCCCATGCCGCCGGGGGCGCCCATCAGGCCGCCCATCATTTTGCCCATCATGCCCTTTTTCTGGGACATCATTTTCATCATGTCGGCCATCTGGCGGTGCTGTTTCAGGAGCTTGTTGATCTCCTCTGCGCTGGTGCCCGATCCCGCCGCGATGCGACGCTTGCGCTTGCCGTCGATCACTTTTGGATTGCGCCGCTCCTGCGCGGTCATCGAGGAAATCATCGCCCGCTGGCGCTTGATCATCTTCTCGTTGAAGCCGGCGGCGCTGACCTGATCCTTCATCTTGGCCATGCCGGGCATCATGCCCATGACGGAGCCGATGCCGCCCATCTTCTCGACCTGCGCCAGCTGGTCCGACATATCCTCCAGATCGAAGACGCCCTTGCGCATCTTCTCGGCGATGCCCTGCGCCTTGGTGAGGTCGATTGTCTGCATGGCCTTGTCGACCAGCGCCACCACGTCGCCCATGCCCAGAATGCGGCCCGCGATGCGCTGCGGATCGAACTCGTCCAGCGCGTCCCACTTCTCGCCGGTGCCGATGAGTTTGATCGGCTTGCCGGTGACCGCGCGCATAGACAGCGCCGCGCCGCCGCGCCCGTCCCCGTCAACGCGGGTCAACACGATGCCGGTGATACCGACTTTGTCGTTAAAATTCTTGGCGAGGTTGACGGCATCCTGGCCGGTGAGCGCGTCGGCCACCATCAGCGTTTCATGCGGGTGCGTCAGATCGCGGATCTCGGCCGTCTCGGCCATCAGCTCTTCATCGATATGCGTGCGGCCAGCGGTGTCGAGAATGACGACGTCGTAGCCGCCGAGCTTTCCCGCGTACATGGCGCGCGCGGCGATCTGCGTCGGCGTCTCGCCCGCAACGATCGGGAGCGTGTCGACCCCGGTCTGTTCGCCCAGCACGCGCAACTGCTCCTGCGCGGCCGGACGGCGCGTATCGAGCGAGGCCATCAGGACCTTCTTGCGGTCGCGCTCCTGCAGCCGGCGGCCAATCTTCGCCGAGGTCGTCGTCTTGCCGGACCCCTGCAGGCCGACCATCAGGATGGCCACGGGCGGGGTCGCGGCCAAAGAAATCGGCTGCGCGTCAGACCCGAGCATGGCGACCAGCTCGTCATGGACGATCTTGACCACCAGCTGGCCAGGCGTGACCGATTTCAGCACGGCCTGCCCGATGGCCTTGGCGCGTACCTTGTCGGTGAACGAGCGCACCACATCGAGCGCCACGTCCGCCTCCAGCAACGCGCGGCGCACCTCGCGCATGGCGTCGGTGACATCCGCCTCGCTCAACGCCCCACGCCCGGTCAGGCGCGTGAAGACGGTCGAGAGGCGGTCGGAGAGGGAGTCGAACATGAGCGGTCTTTTGGTTCGTTGGCAGCAAGACAAAGCAAAAACGCACCCGAGGGCGCATCGCGCTGTCGGATGTTGGCTGTCCTGCCTCCCGGAGACGCTTGCGCGGACCATGTGCAGAACGGCGGCTCGGTGGTTCGGGCCGTCGGAGATGGGGTTAGTTAGGCGAGGTGGGGGGTGGGTGTCAATGCCGCGATCTCGCCTTGGTCTCGCGTTGGCCGCTGCCTTGAGACTGAAGGTTGACATTCTTCAACCAAGGCGGTTGGATTCACCGCCGGTGTGGCACTGCGGCCATTGACACTGCAACCAAGTGCCCCAGATCATAGCGGTAAGTTGCACACGCCAATCCTCAGCGGTCGGCGACGCCGTCATCTCGAAACCACTTCGTATCGGAGAAGCAGCATGGTCGCCTTCGCGCTTCGGCTTGCGGCCGCCGCGGCTTGCACGCTTTGTCTGGCCCACGGCAGCGTCCAGGACGCGCAGGCTGCCGGCGCTTTCGATGGTTCATGGACTGTCGATATCGCTGGACGCAGCGGCACCTGCGACGGGCTGAACACGTCGTACAGTTTGAAAATCGTCAATGGTGTCGTTCGCTACAGCGGCGGCGACGCGCAGATTTCCGGCTCGGTCAGTCAAAGCGGCGATTTGAGCGTGCGCGTATCGAGCGCTGGCAACAGCGCTGGCGGCTCCGGCAAACTCAGCGCGCGATCAGGTCGCGGCCGGTTCCGCGGAACGTCGGGCTCCGGAACCTGCGGCGGCGTATGGTCGGCGGCGCGCACGGGGGGGTGAGGTTGGCGCAAGCTTTCGTCGTCAGCGTCTAACAGGCGCCTACGACCTTCAACTCTCTCTGGGGCGACGACGAGGCTCAGCTGTCGCGGGTGTCGCATCGTCGGTCGGTGCCGACTGTCGCAAGGCATCGACGTCGGCAAGATCTTGAAGCCGCCCTGCTGCGAGCTTGGCGACGATCAGGTCTTCCCGAGAAATGAAGTGCGCGGTCAATCTCGTGTCTGAATCGACGACGACCTCGACCCGGTTCTTCCACGCCGTTGCGAATGCGGGACCCTTCATCCCCGACATGATGTCGATTCTGACCGGAGGATTGCCCATCGCGAAAAATGAGCCATCCTTGCTGAAATCTGCTGGCGTCAGATCGCGGAGCGGAGCGCCAAACGCTCGCAGCGCCTGAAATGCCGCAGCCGCATTCTTGGGCGTGGTCTGGATCAGAATGTCTAGGTCCTTGGTTGTCCGCGGCTGTGCATAATGGTTTACCGCTTGTCCGCCGACGACCAAGTACTTCACCTTATGGGCGTTTAACTCGGACAGGAGATCTTTGAAGTCTTGAAACATGGATGCCTTTCATCGCATAGGCGTCTGCGGCCAGTTCAGCTGCCGCAGCTAGGCGGACATGCGCGGGCACACTCTGCCAATAGGCGTATTCGTCCTTTTTGATCTGGTCGAAGTCGGTGTAGCGCTTGATCGTCCAGGTCGCGCGGCGGTGCTCGGCGCGGACGCGGCGTTCTTCGTCGGCGTTGCTCATCGAATCTGCCTTTGCGTTTCTAGCAGTGTACGAAAGTCCCCCGCATCCGTCACCGGCGCCGAGCACGCCCCTCCGACGCAGACATAAATCGTGTCTTTGCCGTCGACGGCGGTTTTGCCTGCCAGGGGCGAACTCGGCGGGAGATGGGTTGTATCGGCTACGGCCTGGAGGATTGCGCCGGGGAGGCTGATGTCCGCCAACACGGCGAGAATGGGGTCAGACCCCTTCGGCGCAGGGGTCGGACCCCTAACTACCACCACCTGCATTGGCGCGTGCAGCTCCAGCACGCCGGCGAGCAGGCCCGTGTGGCCGACGGCGCGCGTGGCCACGTCGGGGATGAAGGCGCGGACCAGGGCGGCGGCGGTCTTGTGATAGGCCTCGTCGCCGGTGAGGGCGTGCAGCTTGACCAGGTTGCCGACCATGGTGGCGTTGGCGTTGGGGGTGGCGTCGTCGTGGGCGGTTTCCAGGCGGGCGATGACGTCGGCGGTGTCGTCAGCCGTGGTCGCGTAGCCGCCGCGCTCGGGCACCCAGTAGTGTTTTTGCAGGGTCGCGGCCCAGGTCTGAGCTTGTTTGAGGTGGACGGCATCGCCGGTCACCTGGTGCAGCGAGAGGGCGGCCGCGATCATGTTGGCGTAGTCGGCGGCAGTCCCGGGGCCGCGCAGCTGTTTCGCGCGGTAGGAGTGGCGCAGGCGGCCGCTCTCGACCATGCGGGTTGAGACGAAGTTGAAAGCTGCCACGCCCGCGTCGATCCAATCGGGGCGTCCGAAGGTGCGTCCGGCTTCGGCCAGAGCGACAATCGTCAGGCCGTTCCAATCCGCAAGCACCTTGTCGTCCCAGCCGGGGGGCACGCGTTTGGCGCGATGCTCAAACAGGCGCTGCCGCATGCTGGCGAGCCAGCCCTCGACCTTGTCGTCCTCGAACTCCAACTTGGCGAGACGGTTCGGGTTGGACGTCCCGTTCTCAAAATTGCCGGCCTCGGTGATGTCGTAGAACCTACACACGAGGTCGCCGTCTTCCTGGCCTAGGACTTCGCGAACTTCGGCCGGCGTCCAGACGTAGAATTTCCCTTCGTGGCCCTCGCTGTCGGCATCGAACGACGAGGCGAATGCACCGTCGGGCGTGCGCATCTCGCGCAGCAGCCAGTCCACGGTCTCGCGCACCCGTACCGCGAACAGCGGGTCCTGTGTCTCTCTCCAGGCCTCCGTCAGCAGTTGTAGCAACAGCGCGTTGTCGTAGAGCATCTTTTCGAAATGCGGGATCAGCCAGCGCTCGTCCACCGAGTAGCGGGCAAAACCGCCGCCGATGTGATCGTAGATGCCGCCCTGGCAGATGTTGCGCAGTGTGACCAGCACGGCCTCGCGGCACGGTGCGCTGTCGAAGCGGATGCCTGCCGCCCAGAGGAAATTGAATACAGAGAACTGCGGGAATTTTGGCGCGCCCGAGAGGCCGCCGTGGACGGGATCGACGGCCTTGGCCAGCTGTTCGGCCAGATCCTTGACGGTCGAGATTTCGATGGCCGCGTCCGGGTGGGCGGCGTCCGGGCGCTCGGACAATTGCCGCTTGATGGCCATTGCGTTGCCGACGACACGCGCCGGGTCGTCCTTATGAATACGAGAAATCTCGCGCAGGACGCGGGTGAAGGACGGGCGGCCGTAGCGCTCGTCCCTGGGAAAATACGTGCCGCCCCAGAACGGCAGCGCGTCGGCGTTCAGGAACATGGTCAGCGGCCAGCCGCCCTGCTCGCCGAGCGCATGCAGCGCCGTCATATAGATGGCGTCGATATCGGGCCGCTCTTCGCGATCGACCTTGATGTTGACGAACAGCTCGTTCATTACGGCGGCCGTAGCGTCGTCCTCGAAACTCTCGTGCGCCATGACGTGGCACCAGTGGCAGGCCGCATAGCCGATCGAGAGCAGGATCGGGCGCTTGCTGGCCTTGGCTTCGGCCAGCGCTTCCGGACCCCACGCCCACCAGTGCACAGGGTTGTCCTTGTGCTGGAGCAGGTAGGGGCTGGTTTCTTGGGCAAGACGGTTTTGGGTCATGGCAGGATTTTGCCATGGGGCGGAAAGGGCCGCGAGTAAAAATGAGCGACGCCGACACGATATTCGCACTTTCCAGCGCACCGGGGGTTGCCGGCGTGGCCGTGGTGCGGGTGTCGGGCGGCCGGGTTGGCGCGGTGGCGCGGTCGCTAAGGATCGGCGACCTCACGCCCCGACAAGCCAAACTCTCCAAGCTGCACGATCCCGAAGGCGGCGACCTCATCGATTCCGGGCTGGCGCTGCTGTTTCCGCGCCCGGCCAGCTTCACCGGAGAGGACGTACTTGAGTTGCATGTCCATGGCGGCCGGGCTGTCGTCGCGGCGCTGCTGGCAGCCCTGTCCAGGCTCCCCGGACTGCGCCTGGCCGAACCCGGCGAATTCACCCGCCGCGCCTTCCACAACGGCAAACTGGACCTTACGGGCGCCGAGGGCCTGGCCGCTCTTTTATCTGCCGAAACGGAGGCGCAGCGCCGCTCGGCTCTGCGGGTGGCGGGCGGCGAGCTGCGCGATCTCTATGAGGGTTGGCGCGCTGGGCTCATCGAGGCCATGGCCCTGATGGAAGCCGCCATAGATTTTTCGGATGAAGCCGATGTCGCGGCGAATGCAGTTGCGCAAGCCCGTGAACGGGTCATTGCGCTCGAAGCCAACATCACCGCCCACCTCAACGACAATCGGCGCGGCGAAATCCTGCGCGATGGCCTGAGAGTTGTATTGGCGGGTCCACCCAACGCCGGAAAATCGAGCCTGCTGAACGCCCTCGCCCGTCGCGATGTCGCAATCGTCTCGCCCGAGCCAGGCACCACGCGCGATGTGATCGAGGCCCGGCTGGACCTGGGCGGCTACCCCGTGATTGTCAGCGACACCGCCGGCATCCGGCCTGAGCCGGGCGGGGCGATTGAGCAAGAGGGTATCCGGCGCACCTTCGCCAGCTCGCAGGATGCCGATATTGTCGTATGGCTGATCGACAGCACCGACCCGGTTCCCAACCCTCCAGCCGAACTGGCGAGCGTTGGGCAGCAGCTGTTACGGGTCCGTAGCAAGGCTGACTTGGTTGAAGCAGCGCCGTCGGCTGGCCCACCAGCGATCAGCACCAAGACCGGTGCGGGGATCGGCGACCTGTTGGCGCTTCTCACGTCCCACGCCCGCGACCGTATCGGCGACGGCGAGTCGGCCGCGATTATCACAGCCCGGCAGCGCGCGCTGCTCACTGAAACCTCCCGCTCGCTGGCGGCCTTCCTGACCGGCAACCCCGAGGCCACCGAGCTGCGCGCCGAGGACCTGCGCCAAGCAGCCCAGTCGTTCGGCCGCCTGACCGGGCGGGTCGATGTCGAAGATGTCCTCGACCGGGTGTTCAGCGCCTTCTGCATCGGCAAGTAGCCCGCCCCGTTTCACGTGAAACGGAAGACGGGCCGTTTCCAGCGGAAGACGCCGGAGGGTGCGGAGAGTCGCGTTAAGGGGATATTAACGAATGGGGGGCGACCCTCCGCGAATCGGAGGATCGTCCGAAACAGGTCCGGAGAGGAATTCCGGCGCTGGGGACATGATCTTCGGCTTCGGCGCGACGTGCTGCCAGAAGTTTTTCACCGCCGCTCGAGCCGAAGCTGAAGTTCGTGTCCCCGCTCTGCCACGAACCTCGCGGCAGACCGGGGACACGAAGTCCATCGTCGACTTGGGTTTCGGTGAACACCTTTGACTTCGCGACTGGTCGACGATGAACATCATGTCCCCACTGTCGAGCATTTCACGTGAAACCGGTCTTGCCCCGCCCGCACGAATTGGGCACAAACGCCTCAACCCTCGAACCCGCCCGAAAGCCCGCCTCCCATGGCCTCAACGCCCAGCGCCCTCACCTATGATGTCATCGTCGTTGGCGGTGGCCATGCCGGCTGCGAGGCGGCGGCGGCTTCGGCCCGGCTCGGCGCGCGCACGGCCCTGCTGACCCACAAGTTCGCGACGATAGGAGAAATGTCCTGCAACCCGGCCATCGGGGGTCTGGGCAAGGGTCACCTCGTGCGCGAGATCGATGCGCTCGACGGGCTGATGGGCCGGGTGGCCGATCAGGCCGGGATTCAGTTCCGGCTGCTGAACCGCTCCAAGGGCCCGGCCGTGCAAGGGCCACGCGCTCAGGCGGACCGCAAGCTTTATCGCCAGGCCATGCAGGCCGCGATCCGCGCCACGGCCAATCTCGACGTGATCGAAGGCGGGGCTGAGGAGCTGCTGATCGCCGACGGCCTCATCACGGGCCTGCGCACCGGCGACGGGCGCGAACTCCACGCGCCCTCAGTAGTTATCACCACCGGCACCTTCCTGAACGGCCTCATTCACATCGGCGACCAGAAGACGCCGGCAGGCCGGGTGGGTGATCCACCGGCCTTGCGGCTGTCAGAACAGCTCCAAAGCCTCGGTCTGGCGCTGGGCCGGCTCAAGACTGGCACACCCGCTCGGCTTGTGGGCACAACTATCGATTGGTCGCAGCTCGAGCGCCAGGAGGGCGATGACCCGCCCGTGCCATTCTCGTTCCTGACGACGCGCATCACCACCCCGCAGATTGCCTGCCATGTCACGCACACGACGGCGGCGGCGCATGCGGTGATTGAGGCCAATCTCGGCCGCTCGGCCATGTACTCGGGCCAGATCAGCGGGGTCGGGCCACGCTATTGCCCGTCGATCGAGGACAAGATTGTCCGGTTCAAGGATCGCTCATCGCACCAGATCTTTTTGGAACCCGAGGGGCTGGACGACGACACGATTTATCCCAACGGCCTTTCGACCAGCCTGCCCGAGGACGTGCAGCGGCAGTTCTTGTCGCTGATCCCGGGGCTGGAGCGCGCCGTGATCAAGCGGCCGGGCTATGCGATTGAATATGACTATGTCGATCCGCGCGAGTTGCTGCCGACGCTGCAAGTCCGCAAGCTGAAGGGCCTGTACCTTGCTGGGCAGATCAACGGCACGACGGGATATGAAGAGGCGGCGGCACAGGGACTGATCGCGGGGCTGAATGCGGCCAAGGCTGCTGGCTCATCAGACGAAATCGTCATCAGCCGGGCCGACGGCTATGTCGGCGTGATGATCGACGACCTGGTCACGCGCGGTGTCAGCGAGCCGTACCGCATGTTCACGTCGCGGGCCGAATACCGGCTGCGGCTGCGCGCCGACAATGCCGATCAGCGGTTGACGCCGATTGGCGAGGCTATCGGTTGCGTGGGACGTGAGCGTTCGGCAGCGTTCGCGGCCAAGACCGCCGCAATGGCTGACGCGAGCCGCCAGTTGCAGTCCCTGTCGCTCACGCCCGATGCCGCCGCCAGCCACGGCATGACCATCAATCGCGACGGCCGCCGCCGCAACGGCTTTGAGCTGCTCTCGCTGCCCGACGTCACCTGGACGACGCTCACGGCGATCTGGCCTCCACTCGGCCAGGTGCCCGCTGGTATAGCGGCCCAGATCGCCGTCGATGCCCATTATTCGGTCTATTTGGACCGTCAAGACGCCGACGTGAAAACCCTCCGCGAGGAGGAGGCTGTGAAAATTCCCGAGACAATCGAGTGGTCGGAGATGGCCGGACTCTCCACCGAGTTGAGGCAGAAGTTGTCGCGCTTCCGGCCGATCACGTTAGGGCAGGCGGCGCGGATCGACGGCATGACGCCGGCGGCGCTGATGCTGCTGCTGACGCATATCAAGCGGCCGCGGGCGAAGAAATCTGCCTAGGTCGGGCGGCAGTCTTGCCCTCTCCCCCGCCTCTTCGCGGGGGAGAGGGTGGCGCGAAAGCGCCGGGTGAGGGGCAGCCACGCGCTCCGTCCCTGCTGGTACAAGGGCGGTGCAAGCGGCTGCCCCTCACCGACCGCGTTGCTCTTGCCGCAAAAAGGCGGCTGCGAGACGCGGTCTCCTCTCCCCCGAAAAGCGGGGGAGAGGTAGGTCCTTCGCTCCACGAGGTGAAGTTTTCTTGGCTAC
This sequence comes from Hyphomicrobiaceae bacterium, assembly GCA_031393505.1. Classification (GTDB taxonomy): domain Bacteria; phylum Pseudomonadota; class Alphaproteobacteria; order Rhizobiales; family Hyphomicrobiaceae; genus JANYHF01. Next base: position 18,306 of record JANMVX010000010.1, read on the forward strand.
GCTTCCCCACATCGATGGCCCCGACGGGTTCGCCCGCGCGTTCGCCGTTTCACGTGAAACCGTCGAAGCGTTGAAGCTCTACGCCGACCTGCTCCGGCAATGGGGTAAGGTCCAAGACCTGGTCGCCCCCAGCACTCTCGACGACATCTGGCATCGCCACATCGCCGACAGCGCACAACTCTGGCCACTGCTCCCGCCAAACGCCACCATAGGCGCCGACCTCGGCTCCGGCGCCGGCTTCCCTGGCATGGTCCTGGCCATCATGGCGCGCAACCGGCCCGGTTTCAAAATGAACCTGATCGAATCCAGCAACCGCAAGTGCTCGTTCCTCCGGGAAGTCGCCCGGCGCTGTGGAGCACCTGTGGAGATCCAGTGCATGAGAATTGAACAACTTGCGACTCAGAGTAGAATCGGTGCAGTCGAGTTCGTAACGGCGCGTGCGCTTGCTCCGCTCACCAGTCTCATCGGATTGGCCAAACCACTGCTTCGCGATACAACTCGTGCGCTCTTTCTGAAGGGGCGCGACGCCTCCAAGGAGGTGTTTGAGGCGCAAAAGGTCTGGCAGTTCGAATCGGCACTGACGGCGAGCCGGACTGACCCCGAAGGGCGCATCGTCGAGATCTGGAATCTCAGGTCCTTGGAGGGCTCTCGTGACGGCGATCAATCAGGGACTGGCCAGTAGCAAACCGGGCGTGCGCGTGCTCGCGGTCTGCAATCAGAAGGGCGGCGTGGGCAAGACCACCACGGCCATCAATCTGGGCACGGCGCTGGCGGCGATCGGCGAAAAGGTTCTGGTCATCGATCTCGACGCGCAGGGCAATGCGTCCACCGGGCTGGGCATTTCGCCCGAGGACCGCATCATCACCACTTATGACATTCTCTCCACCAAGGCGAGCATCGCGCAAGCCGCCATGCCGACGCTGGTGCCAAACCTCTATATCGTCCCCGCCAACAGCGATCTGGTCGGGCTCGAGACGGAGCTGCTGCAAGAGCCGAACAAGAATTTCCGGATGCGCGACGCCATCGCCGCGCTCAATGCCGCTCAGCGCAGCCGCCCGGGCGAGTCGCCCTTCAACTACATCCTGATCGACTGCCCGCCGTCCTTGAACGTGCTCACGCTGAACGCCATGGCGGCGGCCAACTCGGTGCTGGTGCCGGTGCAGTGCGAGTTCTTCGCGCTGGAAGGTATTTCGCAGCTTAAGCAGACCATCGACGGCGTGCGCGCGTCGCTGAACCCGTCGCTGGAAATCCAGGGCGTGGTGCTGACCATGCACGATTCCCGCGCGCGGCTGTCCGAGGAGGTCGCGAACGAAGTGCGCAACACGTTCGGATCGAAGGTCTATGCAACTGTCATCCCCCGCAATGTGAAGATCGCCGAGGCGCCCTCGCACGGAAAGCCGATCCTGCTGTACGATTTCAAGTCGGCGGGCAGCCAGGCGTACATACAGCTGGCGAGCGAGATCATCGAGCGCGAGCGGCGCGTGTTGGCGGCCTAACGGCAGGACGGCATTTGTAGGGGCGACCCGTGGGTCGCCTTCGAGCAGCATACCGTGCCGTGAGAGGGCAACCCACGGGTCGCCCCTACGCCGCACCAATCAACCAGAGTCTCGGTCGGAGGAACTTTCCATGTCGATGTCAGCGACGGCGCCACGGTCCAGGCTCGGTCGAGGCCTTGCGTCCCTGATCGGCGATACCGCGAACCATCAGGCCGCGCACTTGCCGCCCGAGGGCGAGCAGCGCATGGTTTCGATCAGCGAGATCAGCCCGAGCGCACTCAACCCGCGCCAAAGCTTTCGCGAGGACGAGCTGGAGGAGCTGGCGTCGTCCATCCGTGAGCGCGGGCTGGTGCAGCCGCTGATCGTCCGTCCGAAGAACGGCGTCGGACCCGGCTACGAGATTGTCGCCGGCGAGCGCCGCTGGCGCGCCTCGCAGAAGGCCGGGCTACATTCGCTGCCGGTGATTGTGCGCGAGCTGGGTGACAAGGAAGTCCTGGAACTCGCCATCATCGAGAACGTGCAGCGCGCGGACTTGAATGCCATCGAGGAAGCGCGCGGTTATCGCGAGCTGACCGAGCGCTACAGCTATAGCCAGGACGATCTGGCCACCATTATCGGCAAGAGCCGGAGCCATCTGGCCAACACCATGCGGCTGCTGAAACTGCCCGATGCGGTACAGGGCTATGTCCTGGACGGTTCGCTCACCGCCGGTCACGCCCGCGCGCTGGTCGGCCGCGACGACGCCGAGGCGCTCGCCCGCCGCGTCATTGATCGCGGCATGACCGTGCGCGATATCGAGGCGCTGGTGCAGATGCCGGTTGGCGAAGGCGATCCCGAGCGCGCAAAACGCGAAAAAGATCCCGACACGCTCGCCTTCGAGAAGGAAGTCAGCGAGGCCATCGGCCTGAAGACCGAGATCAAGAAGGGTTCTGGAGAAGCGGGTGTGCTGAAAATCCGTTATCGGAATTATGACCAGCTTGAGTACATCAAGCAGCGACTGATCAACGGCGAGTAGCGGGCGAGCGGGCTTCGTCAGCTGGTGATTTTGCCGAGCAGCCATTCGATGGCCCGATCGCGGGCGCCGCCGAGAGTTTGCATGGCGACAAATTCGATGCGCGGCATGACGATCGGGAATGCAAAGACATCCAGGTTGAACAATCCGGCGTAGTGCGTGGCGATACCCTCAGGGACGCTTGCCACCGCGTCCGACTGCGCCACGGTGGCGAGCGATGCCAGGAACTGCGGTAGCGCGGCGACGACACGTCGCTGGAGACCAGATTTTTCCAGCAAGGCGTCGATGCCGCCGCTGAGGTCGCCGGTCCCCGACACCATGATGTGGTCGAGCCCGGCATAGGTCTCAAGCGTCAGGCCCTGGCGCAATGCCGGATGCTTCTTGCGCGCCACTGTCACAAATTGAAAATCGCCAAGAACGGTGCGCAAGAACCGGCGCGGCTCGGGTGCGAACACGCCGATGGCGAGGTCCAGGCTGTGGTCGGCCACGCCGCGCAGAGACTCATTGCGGCCGAAATTGACGAAGGAAAGCCGCGCCTCTGGGGCGTCGTGGCGCACGGTCTCGATGAGGCCAGGCGCATGGATGGTGACGAGATAATCCAGGGCGGCGATGCGAAAGGTACGCCTAATCTCGGCCGGGCTAAAGTCGGCCGACTGCAACGCCGCGTTCAAGCCTTCAATGGCGCGGGCGATCGGCTCAGCCAGCGCCAGCGCTCGCTCGGTGGGCTCGACGCCGCCGGGCCGGCGCACGAACAGCGGGTCGCCGAAGATGTCCCGCAAGCGTGCCAGCGCGTGGCTGATGGCCGATGGGGTCAGTCCTAGATTGCTCGCGACCAGCCCAAGCTTTCGGGTGCGAATGGCTTCCGACAGCACCAGCAGCAGCGTCAGATCGAGACGGCGCAGTTGAGTGATGCTCAATTTGCTCATGAAGGCAATTCAGTATCAGTAAAGTCGCGTCGTGCCTAGATGTTTGCAGCAGGCAACGCGGCGGCGGCTTCGGGTCGTCGTCTCGAGGCCGCGGATCGCAAATCGGAAGGAATTGTCGCCATGACCATTTTCATCGCCAACGCCAATGGCAAGATCGGCCAAGAGGTCGTCAAGGGGCTCATTGCCAAGGGCGAAAAAGTTCGTATTGGGGTGCGCAACGTCGCCAAGGCAAAGGCGGACTTTCCCGGCGCCGAAATCGTCCCTATCGACCTTGATCGGCCCGAAACCTTGGCGGCCGGCGTTGCTGGAGCCAAGGCCGTGTTCAGCGCCATTCCCGGCGAGTACCTGCCGCGCGCCGAGAGCGAGCTTGCCAAGGCCGCCAAAGCCGCGGGCGTCAAGCGGTACGTCAAGCTGTCGGTGGTTGGCGCCGATCAGAACGAGACGAGCGAGCACCGCCTCGCCGAAAAGGCCATCGAGGCTTCTGGCCTTGACTGGACCCACTTGCGTCCGACGTTCTTCATGCAGAACTATTCGGTAGCGCAGGCCCAGTCGATCAAAGATACGGGCAAATTCTACGAGGCCGCCGCCGATGGCAAAACGGCATTCATCGATGCGCGCGACATCGCAAGCGTGGCGATCAAGGCGCTGACGGAGCCGGGCCACCATGGCCAAGCCTACACTTTGACCGGCAGCCAGGCATTGGACCGCAACGAAGTTGCGGCACTGATCGGCAAGGCTATCGACAAGCCCGTGACCTATGTGCCGATCGACGACGCCGCCCTGATGACCGCGCTCGCGGGCGCCAACGACTACACGCGCACACTCTACAGTGCACTCTATGGCTATGTGCGGGCGGGCTATACGGCGGGCACGGTCGATACCGTCGAAAAGGTCCTCGGCCGCAAGCCAATTGCGTTTGCGCAATTTGCTCGCGACCACGCCGCCGTCTGGCGCTGATCACGACGGCTGAGGTCATCGCTCACCCCGCCCCCGGATGTTCGGTAAGAGCCGGTCGCATCTGGCCAAGACTATGCGCCTACTGAAGCTGCCGGATGGGGTACAGGGCTATGTGCTCGACGGTTCGCTCACGGCCGGCCATGCCCGCGCGCTGGTCGGCCGCGACGACGCCGAGGCGCTCGCCCGCCGCGTCATCGACCGCGGCATGACGGTGCGCGATATCGAGGCGTTGGTGCAGATGCCGGTTAGCGAGGGCGATCCCGAACGGGCCAAGCGCGAAAAGGATCCAGATACGTTGGCCTTCGAGAAGGAAGTCAGCGAGGCCATCGGCCTGAAGACCGAGATCAAGAAGGGTTCCGGTGAAGCGGGTGTGCTGAAGATTCGCTATCGGAATTATGACCAGCTTGAGTACATCAAGCAGCGACTGATCAACGGGCAGTAATACCAACCAGCATTGATCTTGACCCATCGTGTCTTGTGGGATCGGAACCCAGTTTTGTAGGGGCGCAAAGCAGTGTGCCAGGCACGCCGCATCCGGCAGGCTATCCGTGTTGCACACCGGGCGCGCGCCTACAACTCAACGATGAGTCAGCATCAATGAAGGTTGGTGTAAGTGGGCGCGCTTTCCTTGGCCACTCAGCCGGCGTGTCTAAGCCACGTATCGACCATTAGCGTCGGTCAGCCAGCTCGGCGAACGTGAGCTCTTGTTTTCGTTTGGAACACCAGTTGCCCGATGCGAACTGATTGTGAATGCCAAATGTGTCAAGTTGAAAAAGCCCTTCAAGCCTGTCTTCTGAGTATAAAACAGCGCATCCGACCTGGATTGACTTTGGTCGGTTGATCATCGCTGGCCATTTGTATGAGGCATTAATTTTGCTGAGAGGATGTATTTCGGAATACTTATATTGCGTGCGAGAGTATCTCAACGGCAGAGCTGAACGACCGGTACTCTCGAAGAGATGTTGCAGGACTTCGGCGATACTGCAGTGCGCGGGAGCCCTGGCAGGGCCCAATTGCTCATTTCATGGGACTTCGGAAAATGTCAGTTCGGCATCAATGGCGGAGCTACGGGCTTCGCATGACTTGGCTGTTGTTTGGTGCAGCGTGCGTCTTCGGCCTCGTAATGTGCCTCGGCGGGCGGGCCGACGCGGCCGCAAAGAAACGGGTGCTGCGCAAACTCGATAGTTGCCATGAGCGGCTTGAACCACGGCTTCGCGCGCACCAGAAATCCCGGCGCCAGCAATGGTGGCGCTCCCAAAGTTGCCAACCAGGAAAAGCAGGCGCCTGGGATGCCGCAAGGCAGGGCTGGACCACTCCGAAGGACGACGACGTATTTGGCGATCATGACTTTGAGGATAGCGACGATCACAGCGGCAGTGGATCGGACGGTCACGATGGTCACCGCGGGGATACCGGCGGCGGTGGCGGAGGCGGCAAAGACGATGGCAATGACAATGGCGGCGGCGACGTAAGTCACGAGGACGGCGGAAGCGGCCAACCCGGCGGCGAAACGTCGGAGCACAGCGATGTTGGGTCAGAGACCGGAACCAGCGGGAACGATAGCGGAACGCCTGACACGGACTCTCACAGCGATGGCGCGAGTGGCGGAAGTGGTGGAGGCACTAGCGGCAGCGGCAAGCGGGGCGGGTCCAAGAGCTGAACGCAGGGGACGCCATGTATACGCTCGAAAGTTTGGACTGCGTGTATCGATCAGCCCTTGCTCGCGGCCAATCGCGTCAAATCCAGCAGCAGTCTCTCGGTCAGTTCGCGCTCCAGCCCCGACGACAACCGGGACTCCTTGGTCGCCGTCTGTATCAGCCCGATGGCATGGCTCAACCGCGCCAGCGACCATTTCCGCATTTCAGCCTGCACCAGGGGTTGCGCCTTGAAGTGCAACGGCGGACGCAGTGAGCGCAAGGCGCTTTCCATCGGCTTGCCGGCCTCGACCGATGCCGACAGCAGGTGCAGCCGCATGAAATGGCGTAACAGCGCGATGATGATCGTTTGCGCTGATTCGCCCGACGCAATGGCGCGGTCGCAGGTCTTGAGCGCGTCCCGCGCAGCGCCGCCCGCTGCGGCGTGGACGATCTGATCGAGTTCCAGTTCGGACGCGTCGCCGACAATGGCGTCGATATCGTCGATCATGACCTCGGCGCCCCGGCCGGCATAAAGCGCAAGCTTCTCCACTTCGTTGCGCGAAAGAGTCCGATCAGCGCCGAGCATGGCCGTCAGGTGATCGCGCGCCTCCTTCGATAGGGTCAGTTTGTGTTCGGCGGCGACCTCGTCCACCAGCGAGGCGAGCGAGCGTTCGTCGTCGCCATAACAGGCGATGGCTGCGGCGTTGAAGGCGCCGACGAAGGCGGCTTTAAGCTTGGAGTCGGATTTCAGGTTGCCCGCTTCTACGACCAGCACGCCCGCGAGCGGCGTCCCGTCGAGAAGGTCTGAGACCAGTTCCGGCTTCATGCGGGCTTCAGCGCGCAGCCGCACGACTTTGCGGCCGCCGAACATCGGGATAGTGCGCAGTTCAATGGCCAGCCGATCAGGATCGCCCGCGATATCGCTGTCATCGAGCCGGACCAGTTCACCGGGGTTTTTGGGGTCTTTGGCCAGCTGGGCGGCCAGGGCGCCGGCGCGCTCGGAGATTTGTCCTGGATCGGGGCCATACAACAAAAACGCCACTACCTCGCGCGGCGGCGCTTTTACGAATTTATCGGCTTGAGCCGCTTTGATGTCCATGCGATCGCGCCAACACTTGTTATTGGGGCACGCACCATTTGGTAGGGGCGACCCGTGGGTCGCCCTCGTGCAGCAAACCGCGCCGTTAGAGGGCGACCTACGGGTTGGCAGATAAACGTCACCCCGTCGTGGACAGGAACGCCGCCACCTGGGTGCGGATGCTGTCGGCGATCATTTTCGCCGCGCGGTCTTCGGCGTCGCGGCGGGCGCGCAGGTTGGCGAAGGTCGAGACCACATTCTCATAAGCCGCACGCGAGTTGGCCTTGGAGTCCAGGATCACCTTCTGGTCGGCTGAATTCACGAGCTTGAATGAGGCGTCCAGGCTGAAAATCTGGCCCTTGGCGTCGCCCTGCAGGTTCACCAGCTGAGATTGCGCGGTTTCGCGCATGGCGATTTCCAGCCGGTATTTTGGCTGAGCGGCATCACGGCCGCCGGTGGTTTTGAAGATCAGTTCATTACGGACGACCTGGCCGACCCGGCCGGGGATCGTCCCGATATCGACGGCGCGCAGTTTTTCCGCAACGCCGCCGTCGCCAGCAAAGCCTGAACCATACAACGGCTGGTATCCACAACCCGACAGGGCAGGCGCCAGCAGCCCGACCGCCAAGGCGGCGGCCAGCAACGGCGTGAGCTTCGTCTTACCCAACAACATTGACGATCCTCTGCGGCACCACGATGATCTTCTTGATCTCGCGCCCCCCAAGAGCGCGCTGCACCGGTTCGAGTTTCAGCGCGACCGTTTCCACGTCTTCTTTGGACATGTCTTTGGGCACGGTCAGCTCGTCGCGACGCTTGCCATTCACTTGTACGGCATAGGTCACCGTATCGTCAACGAGCATGGCCTCATCCAGGGCCGGCCAAGGCTGAACGGCCAGCA
>JANMVX010000014.1:0-46817 GCA_031393505.1 Hyphomicrobiaceae bacterium
ACGCCGTAGTGCAGCATGTAGAGCGTGCCCGCGACCGCCGCCAAAGCCGCGCCGATGATGAAGGTGATCGAGATGGTGCGGTCGACGTCGATCCCCATCAACGCCGCCATCTTGCGGTCCTGTTCGCAGGCGCGTTGCGCCCGTCCCAGCGGCGTCTTCTTCACCAGCCACCAGAAGGCGGCCAGCAGAACGCCCGTCACCAGCATGATGACGATCTGCCGGTATTGCACGGCGACGTCATAGCCGGGGCCGGTGAAGTGAATGATGTCCGTGAACATCGGCGGCACCGGCTTGTTGCGCGGCCCCTGCACCACCTGCACGAAGTTCGAGAGAAAAATTGACATGCCGATGGCCGAAATCAATGGCGCCAGGCGGAACGACCCGCGCAACGGGCGATAGGCCAGCCGCTCGATGGACCAGTTCCACACCGACGTCAGCAGCATGGCGGCGATCAGCACAATGAGGAAGGCCAGCGGCAGGAAGGTGATGCCGAGAATCTTGGTCACGAACAGAAACACCAGCAGCGCAATGAACGCCGAGAGCATGAACACGTCGCCGTGGGCGAAGTTGACCATGCCGATGATGCCGAACACCATCGTGTAGCCGATGGCGATCAAGCCGTAGATCGAGCCGAGCGTGAGCCCGTTGATCAGCTGCTGCAGAAAATTACTCAACGCGACTCCCCTGTCCTGCTTGCCCCTCTTTGCTTCGCCGTTCTGAGCGGCCGCCGGAGACTTGCACTCACGTCATAGCAGACCCCACACAAAACGCACAATGGGTCGCGGCGAGAGGGCGCGGTAAGGTAAGCTTTGCTGTCATATCGGCACTACGAGCAAATGCGTACTCGATTCGGCCTCAGACTTAGAAGTTGCTGATCAAATCACATTATGCGTCCCATCGCAGTAGGGTGCGTCATCGGACTGCTTGCAGCCGCACAGGTTCACCGTCGCCGTTGCATCGGCCGTGAATTGCAGCGGCGTGAAGGTCGTGGGCTTGTGCGAGCCGTCGCAGAACGGCTGGTTGGCCGAACGGCCGCAGCGGCACCACCAGTACTCCTTGCCCGCTTCCAGCTGCACCTGATAGGGGCCGCGTTGGGCCACGATTGCGTCATCCGCCATGTTGTCCTCCCGAAGCGCTCTGAACGTCCAAGTCTGGCCTAGCCGATGCAGCCTGCGCTGACAACCGTGGCGGTGCCAAACCCATCGCCGCCGTTGGCTGTTGCGTGCAATTTGCCGAAAACTTGCATCAATTCCCAGCCCCGAAAGCGGCAGGATTCTAACACTTTGCGGCTAGTCTTGAACCCCTTGGACTGTTGCACTGCGGGCAAGCAAACGCGCCTTATGGGGGGACGTGAACTATGGCTGGGATGAAACTTTACTACGAAGCGACGGGGACGTGGTCGGCGATTTCCGACTTCAATGCCGGCGATCCGATGGGGGCCGGCTCGGGCGCCAGCTTCAACATGAGCGGCTTCGCCCTGACAGACGTCGTCTACGAAAATCTCGATGCATCGCATCATATTCTGAGCATGGGCGTTGGGCACAAGGCGCTGCTGCTGGACGACACCATCACCGGCGCGCAGGACGCGCAAGGCCGCATCGTCGGCATCGACGTGATCAACGGCAACAGCGGCGGCCAGATCATCGATCTCACCAGCAGGACCATCACCTATGGCAATGTGACCATCAACGGCGGCAAGGACGCCGACGTCCTGATGTCCAACGCCGGCAACGACAGCATCAAGGGCGGTGGCGGCAACGATTACATCTGGGGCGGCTCGGGCAACGACAGCATGACCGGCGGTATCGGCAACGACAAGGTGCTGGGCGGCGGCGGCAACGATCAATTGTCCGGCGGCGAAGGCAACGACCGCCTGACCACCGGCGACGGCGACGATCTGGCCAGCGGCGGCAAGGGCGACGATACGATCCTGGTGGGGCTCGGCAATCAGACCTTGGCCGGCAACTCCGGCTTTGACGTGCTCGATCTGTTCAAGGTCGTGGGCGTCGCCACCATCGATGTCGGCAAGCATCTGGCCACGGTGGAAGCCAATGGCGAGACCTATCACAGCCGCTTCAGCGGCTTTGAGAAGATCTACGGCACCGAGCAGGGCACCAGTTTCATCGGCAGCGCCTCGCACGGCATGCTGCTGCTGGGCGGCGCCGGCAACGACCATTTCCACAGCAACGGCGCTGGCGACGTCTACACCGGCAAGGCCGGCGCCGATGTCTACGAGTGGAACAAGAAGAGCGAAGCCGCGTCCAGCAAAGCCGACGTGGTCAAGGACTTTGCGGTGGGCACGGACAAACTCGACCTGCACGATTTCCTGAAGGGCCAGTCTGGCCTGAAGCTGCCCGCCTACGACCAGGTGGTGCACGTCGTCAACAGCGCCGACGGCGTGGTCGTCCAGGCCCTGGTCGGGGGCGTGCTCCACGATGTGGTCGATCTGGTGGGCGTGCACACGCACGTGCTGGCGGATTTGTTGCTGGTGTAGGGGGACGAGGACAGCGGCGGGTGACGGTCCTTGCCGCTTCCCGGAATTTGACGCGCATCATCGCGTGGCAAATATCCGGGATCCTTTCCGATGCGGTTTCGTTCGTCGGCGCAGCGTGCCTGGAAACAGGTCGCGCTGTTGGCGCCCTGGCTCCGACGGGCGGGTAAGGGTCCCGGATATTCGACGCGCAAGGAAGAAAAGGCGCGCCGAATTCCGGGAAGCGTGGTCGGGTTGGCCAACATGGGTAGGGACTTGCAGTCGACGGTATTGGTCGTCTGGCGGCATCCTAGGATCAGCTGGTTTTGGCCGACAACCGCGTCACATGCCCCATTTTTCGGCCGGGGCGGGCTTGACCCTTGTCGTAGAGATGGAGCGCGGCGCCGGGTTCGCCCGCGAGTTTCAGCCAATCGTCAGCCTGCAGACCAATCAGGTTGGTCATGGTGGCGTCGCAGTGCCGCTCGCAGGACCCGAGCGGCCAGCCGGCGACGGCGCGCATGTGGTTCTCGAACTGGCTGATGGCGCAGGCTTCGAGGGTCCAGTGGCCGGAGTTGTGCACGCGCGGGGCGATCTCGTTGACGATCAAGCGCTGGTCGGCCGGGACGGAGGGGCCGAGATCGAACAGCTCGACCGTCAGTAGGCCGGCATAGTCGAGCGCGTCCGCGATCCGTTTGGCAATCTGTTGCGCCCGCCCGGCAAGATCAGCTTCGAGGCCGCCCGGAACCACGGAGCGATCCAGGATGCTGTTGCGGTGCGTGTTCGCCGGAATGTCATAGGCAGCGCATTGGCCGTCGAGGCCGCGCACCAGGAGAATCGCGTACTCGGCGACGAAGGCTAGTCGTTGCTCGAGGACGGCGGGACGGCCGCCCAGCGCGGCGTAGGCCGCGGCATAGTCGTCGCCCGGCGCAATGCCGATCTGACCCTTGCCGTCGTAGCCCAGGCGTCGCGACTTGAGGATGGCCGGTCGCTTCCAATCGGCTAAGGCGGCGCCGATGTCGGAAGGCCGCGCGATGTCAACGAAGGGGGCGACCGGGATGCCAAGGCCGGCGATAAACGTCTTCTCGGTCAGCCGGTCCTGCGCGACCTCTAGCGCGCGCGTGCCGGGGCGGACAGGGACGAGCGTTTCGAGATGCCGCGTCGTTGCGACGGGTACGTTCTCGAATTCGTAGGTGACGGCCGAAACTGTTGCGGCGAAGTCGTTTAGCGCAGCGTAATTGTCATAGGACGCAACGGTACGCAACGCCGCGACGTCCATCGCGGAGCCTGGAACGTCGGAATAGATGTGGCACTTGAGGCCCAGGCGCGCGGCAGCGAGTGCGAGCATGCGGCCGAGCTGGCCGGAGCCGAGGATGCCCACGGTCGACCCAGGCGGAAGGGGGGCGGAGGACTGACGCTCAGGCACCGGGCACGGGCTCGTCCCCCACGTTCGCGGTCTGCTGGGCGCGCCAAGCCGCGACGCGCTGGCCCAGCGCGGGATCAGCCAGCGCCAGGATCTGGGCGGCGAGCAATCCAGCGTTGGTGGCGCCCGCTTCGCCAATGGCCAGCGTCCCGACAGGTATCCCCGCCGGCATCTGCACGATGGAGTAGAGGCTGTCCAAACCTGACAAAGCCTTGCTGGAGATCGGTACGCCAAGCACCGGCAGAGGCGTCAAGGCCGCCGTCATTCCCGGCAGATGCGCGGCCCCACCCGCTCCTGCGACGATCACTTTCAGCCCGCGCGCGTGGGCTGACTTGGCGTAACTGTAGAGACGGTCCGGCGTGCGATGCGCCGATACAATCTTGACCTCATAGCGCACGCCGAGCAGCTGCAACATATCGGCCGCGCGCTGCATCACCGGCCAGTCGGACTGGCTGCCCATGATGATGCCGACCTCCGGGGGCGGGGCATTGGACGCGGGCATTGGGGATCCTTGCGATTGCCGGGTTGTCTTGAGCGGGCTTAGAAGAGGCGGCGACCACTGGCAAGGTCCGCAAACCAAACACCCTCCCGCGAGGTCGCGCAGAAGGGTGTAAAACGACGCAAAATCATATTGTTAGAGTGTCGACTGCGATCCCGCCATGCTGCCGCGCTGGGACATGAAACGATCGAACTCTTCCTTGTCCTTGGCCTGGCGCAGGCGCTCCATGAAGGTCTTGAACTCGCGCGCGTCCTCTTCCAGCTTACGCATGGTCTGATCGCGATAGTCGTCGAACGCGCGGTTGCCGGTCGAACCGGTAAAGCCCGAACGCGACTTCCAAGACTGCCAATTGTTCCTGTTTACGTTGTTTCCGCAGCGCATTTTTCCACTCCAGAAGAGATAGGCCAAGACGCCGAGGCCCACCGGCCAGAAGAACACGAAGCCCAGGATCATCATCACGAGCCACATGGGTCGCGGGATGTCGTCGAGCACGATAGCGTTGGTCACCGGGTCTCACCCCTTTTTCGATTGTTAACGACAATGCATGAAGTGGGAGCCGCGCCGTTGAATTCAAGGGCTGTCACGGAGTGGTACTTATCCACAGGGAAATTTTTGCAACCGCACACAGGGTTTAAAGCTGCTACGGTGTGACTGCGCGTTAGGCGCATTGGGTTTGCGTAGCGCCTGCGTAAATTGTCGTGGCGCCAGAGGCCGTTCGATCAATCGACCGCTTCTGGCGCCCGCATTGTTTTGGAGACCCGCGCGGCAGGGGTTCGTGGGGCCGGATCGCCGGGGTTTGCTGCGCTGCAGCATCGAAATACGTTGCCCAAGCTGAATTTTTGTTAATGCTAAGGCCGTGGCGGATTGGTCACGGACGAGCAACTTGTGTCTTATCGCTCCTCACGTCCCAGTTCGCTTGATCGAGTGGAGGCAGTCATGGCTCTCAGTGCACAACTCAACCGTATCGGCGTGCTTTTGGCGCTTGGTTTTGTCGCTGCGATCGTGCTGGGAATCGTGTGAGCGGACGCTCCTGTCCTGTGACGAGGCTTGGCGCCCGCCGGCCGATAGCAAGCGTTAGTTTGGCGGCGTTTCTGGTGACTGCGCTTTTTCCCAGCGGATCCGCAACAGCCGGTTCGGCCAGTTTCAATCTTGGACCGCAAGATGCCCCTGCCGTAGCGGCGCCCTTGGCCTGCGCCGCAGTCACAATCAAGACTGCCGAACTCGTGTCGCGCGACGGTGTAATCCTGCTCAAGGTGACGGGCGAGGCGCCGTCCGCAGGCCTGACGTTCGCAGTGCGGCCCGTCGTCTATATCATGCAGCCCGACTACTGGCTGATGGCGCTGGTGGGCTGCGTGCCGAAGGGATCGGCCACGGCTAGCGTGCCGACGCCCTTTTCAGCCGAGGTGAGCCTTGCAGGCTCAGTCGGCCGCTTTGGCATCGATCTCACGGGCGATCCATTTGGAACGCCTCTCCGATTGAAATTGCCGGCGTGAACTCGTTTGCGACCCGCCGCCTATTGCGCCGCGACCTTTTCGAACACCACCGACTTGCAGAACACCACCAGCGCGCAACCTTTCAGCTGCAACTTGTCGGCGGCTGGCACGCTGACGTAGCCGGCGTATGTTTTCCCGTCGGCGGCGTTGTAGAGATTGCCTTTCCAAGTACCGTCGTCGGTTTTCTTGGCGTGATCGAGCACCGCGAGGCCCTCCAGCGGCAGGCTGCGCTTGGCCTCGTCGGGGTTCTTGTCGTCCTTCAGGCCGGGTTTTGACGCCGTCGTGATCTTGGCGCAGAGATCGCCGCCGCAGTCGAAGAAATTGAGCACGGCTCCGGTGTCAGGATCCTTCCAATTGCCGGCGGCGTCAGCCGCCAGGGCTGGGGCGGCGAACGCCACCATGGCGGCCGCAGCCAGGATCGATGCGATGGTCTTGCTCATGTCTTGTACTCGTCTTGCTGAGGGGATCGCCGAAGTTTCTGGCAGCCGATTGTGGCGCTGGCTGGATCGGCGACACCCCTCGGGGTCGGACAAGCAAAGGGCGCCACGATGGGCGCCCTGGCCGTCGATCAGGAAATTTGCCGGCGCCTACTGGCTGTAATTGCCCTTGATGCTGTCACCCACCAGCTTGGTGAACGGTACAAACGGCACGATACGGCCGTGATAGATGTCGGTGCGCGCCACTGTCACCGCGCCATCGGCAGCAACGTTCTTGACCACCTTCAGCACGTGTTGGGCGCCGGGCGGGCCGACCGGAATGACCATGATGCCGCCTAGATTCAGCTGCTTGAGCAACGGCGGCGGGATGTGATCGATGCCGCAAGTAACCACGATCTTGTCGAACGGACCGGCCTCTTCCCAGCCGTAATACCCATCGGCGTTCTTGCTGGTGATCGCCTTGTATTCCTCGTAGCCGCGCTTGATCAGCGCGTCGTAGATGCCGCGCGTGCGCTCGGCCAAGGGCTTGATGATCTCGATCGACCACACCTTGTCGGTCATGTTGGCGAGATAGGCCGATTGGTAGCCCGATCCCGTGCCGATCTCGAGAACCTTGTCGCCCTTCTTGATCTCGAGCGTGGACGTCATCTTGCCGACGATATCGGGGCCGGAAATGGTCACGCCGTAGCCGATGTCGAGGAAGTGGAATGTGTAGGCCTTGTCGCGGTTGTTGGCCAGGCAGAACTCTTCACGCGGCACCATCAGGAACCCGCGCATATCCTGCTTGTTGCCCAGATGGTCCGTGCTTTTCATGATTGAGAAGCGCTCGAAGCGCTGGCGCAGATATTTGGCGTCCTCGCCGCGGTTGGCGACCATCCATTTGATGTAAGCGTCGGCGCTGTCCATCGGGGGAGCGGCGGCCCAGTCATAGGCCTTGGAGACATCGGCGAAGGCCGATGCTGGGAGCGCCGTGGCGACAGCCGCACCGGCACCGAGTTTCAGAAAAGTTCGTCTCTGCACCACATCCTCCTGCCAGATCGCGCCCGTCGGGCCGCCGGAATCCTATCCGCTGGCGCACTGTATAGCCCGTCTCATCGCTCTGCCGCCCGCGACAGCGCGCCGCGATTTGCGATTTGCTGACTACTGTGGCAGCGCGGGATCGGGCGGGGCCGCCTCAAGTACCTGCTGCTGCTGAACTTGCAGCGGCGTTGGCAACTTGTACGTGGATTTCACAGCGCCCGGCCGACGCGCGAATTCCGGCAGCCGCAGCAGCACCTCTTTGATCGGATTGTCGGCGAAGGCATGGGTGACGAAGTCGCCATGCACAGCTTCTGGAAGGGCCGGCACGAAGGCCACCACGCCCTTGCCGAGCTTGGCCGGCAGCGTCCGCGTCAGTGGGATCTGATGCGCGGCCAGGAGATGCTGCATCTCGCGGTTGCCGCTGGCTGACGAGGCCGTATAGGTGCTGACGAAGAAGCCGCTCCGTCCTTGCGCGCTCGCAGCCCAATCGGCGAATCTCGGCACTTCGCCATAGGCGGCGTCGAGCAGCACAACGCCTTTTATGCGCTCGTTAGCCCCCCCGGACGACAGCGAATAGGCAGCCGGCATGTAGCCGCCGCTGTAGGCGATCAGCACCACGGGCATCTTGGCGAAGGATTTTCGCGTGCGCTCGTCGCCATAGAGTTCAGTCAGGCGCACCACCGCTTCATCCAGGAACTGGCGGAAGGTGCCGGGCTGCCAGAACGAGCCGGCGCTGGAATCCAGCGCATCGACGGCGAACTGCGGCGCGACCAGAACGCCGTTAATTCCGGAATTCGCCAACTGTTGGGGCACCAGCTGGCGCGCCTCGACATCGCGTTCAAGCGTTGCGCCATTACCGTGGAAAAACACCACCATGACGGCCGGCTTCTGAATGTTGAAGCCTTTTGGGATCGATAGCAGCACGCGCCGATCACTATAGGTGGTGTCTTCCCAATAGGTGCCGGAGCGCGACGTGTGACCGCGCCGACCCGAAGCAAATACGTTCAGAAACGGCCCCTCGTTCGGCTTCACGCCGTCGAACGGGAACGGGGAAATATCGAACGGGATCAGGCCCGTCAGAGCCTTGGGCAGCGGGCGCAGTTTGGCGTGAACTTCCTTGGGCACGGGCACACCGTTCAGGCGGGCGGCCGCTGGCTTTGGGCGCGGAATTTTCTGCAATGGGATAGCCGTGGACTTGGCGGCCATCGCTTCTCCAGCGAAAAACCCCAGCCCCACGCCTAGCAATCCCGCAACAATCGCGATCCGCTTCAGCACTCACGCGCCCCCGAGTGTTTTGCCCCCTCGCATCGGCAGGAGCACAGCAAACAGCGCCGGAATTGCCAGCAGATAGGCGCATCCTGCGACGACTAGAACCGCCGTTAGACCAAATAATGTCGCAACGATCGGCACCAGCGCCGCGCCTACCACCGAGAAGCAGCCGTTGATGCCCCAGGCCCATAGGAACATATGGTCTTTTCCGAGCCGCGCGAGGTTGGTCATGGCGGTCGCCATCGGAAAACCCATCAGGAAGGCCGGCGGGAAGATGAGCGCGAAGCAGCAGGCGAGGCGCAAGCCGTAGGGCAACGTGCCGATCAGGTTCAGCACCTGGTCGAGGAAGAAGCCGTAGCCGATCAGGATCAGGCCGATGGCCAGGAAGACGCGCGGCATGACGGTTTTTGCGCGGTCGAGATAGCGCTCGGACACGAAGCTGCCGAGGCCCGAAAAGACCAGCATGCCGGTGATGAGAACCGAGGCCGAGACCGTGGCGTTGGAGAGCGCGAGGATGAAGTTCGCGATCAGGCCGACCTCGACCATGATGTAGCCAAGGCCAAGGCAGGCGAAGTAGAGGATGGACATGAACTTGCCGGGTACGGCGGAAAAGATCGTGCGCCAGCCAAAGACGAGCGGGAACAGCACCAGGATGGTCGCCGCCGCCAAGGCCACGCCCATGGTGGCCCAAACCAGGAGGTAGCCCCATTCGTCCTGAAAAATGTCCAGGCGGTCGGTGGTCTTCAATAGGTCGGCCGGTTTAACGTAGGCCGCGAAATAGGGGTGGCTGTTGGTCAGCGGCTGGCTGTCGAACACATAGGCCTTGCCGATGGCGTCGTAGCCGCCGTTAATCAGATAGTGCCAGGCGATGCGGCCCATCGTTGTGGCGGGGACGACTTCGGATTCGGCCGGCGCCGCTGGAGCGTCGGCAACGGGAGCCGTCGCGTCGGCCGTTGGCTCCGAACCATCCGCAGGCGACCCATCGGGGTTAACTGCGGGGGCGGACCCAGCCGGCGCTCCGCCGGGATTTTCAGCTGGCCCAGTGGCGCCATTGCCAAAGATCTGTTCGTGGTAGCCGCTCAGCGTATCCTTGGTCTTGCTGTCATCGAAGGCATAGCCCGGCGAATACAACTCATCGAACGACATGGCCGTCGAGTGCTTGCGCAGCACCGCGACTTCGGCCGGCGTAAAGCCGCCGCGCTTGAACAGCACCGTGGACGTCGAAAGATACGTGGACGTGGCAAAGAAGCTGTCGGCGAGTTTGGCGGGATCGACGTCGCGGGCGGCCTGCACCATGGTGTTGTAGAGTTTGAGCACCGATTTCGGCGGTTCTTCCTTGTTCCACAGCGTGACCGACAGCACGCCGCCGTCCTTCAGCGCGCGCATGTAGTTGGCCATGGCTTCGCGCGTGTAGGCGAACTTTTCGACGATCGAGAAGCCGCCCGGATTGGACAGGCCCGCGCTGTCGGCGAGGCTGAGATCGATGACGTCGTACTTGTTGGTCGTGTACGCCAGATAGAGACGGCCGTCGTAAACGATGACGTTCAGGTTCTTGTGGTGGAGGATATCGCCGGTAAAATCCTTCAACGTCTTGTCGTTGCTGAAGGCGTCCAGGATGGCCGGGTTGCCCTCAGCCACTGTGACGTGCGCCGAATTCTTGATGGCGACCGAGGTGGAAAGGCCGCCGCCAAATTGCACCACGAAGGTGTCGGGGTTCTTCTTGATCAGATACGGATAGATCATCGGCAGATAGGTGTAGTACGCCGTTTCATCGGGCGGCAGATCGCGGATAATGCCGATCGGGCCGTCGCCATCGATGTAGAGGCCGAGGTACGCGTTCTGCGGCAGCTTGGCCAAGTTAAAGCCGGCGTTGTCGCTAAGACCCGGCGCAAAGTGCAGGTAGGAGCTGGCGTAGACTTCCAGATAGCCGAACGGCGTCGTGCGCTCGAACACACGCTGGCTATCGGGGAATTTACGGGCGTAGGAGACGCCCTTGTAGTCGGAGACGGCCAGCTTCTTCAGGCCCAGCATCGGCGGCAGGAAGATGTGCGCGCTCAGCGCTAGGCCGGCGACTATGAAAGATGCGAAGATCGCGCGCGGCTGATCCAGCGCCAGGAACCAGCACAAGCAGCCGGCGAAGGCGAGGACGAGCGGGGCGAGAATGAGGTTTTCCGGCTGGTAGAGATACAGGGCCAACAGGAACAGCAGTCCGCACAGTCCCGATCCCGTCAGGTCCGCAAAGTAGACGCGGCCAAAACTATTGTGCGCTTTTAGGAACACAATGCCGAGGAACAGCGCGCCGGACAGGAACGGGATCAAATACAGCACAAAATTGCCCACCAGCCGCCAGGTCTGGTTCGGGTCCGAGACGATGAAGATGGCGTTGAATGGGAACTGTTGCGCCAGCAGATTGCAGCCGATCATCAGCAGCGGGAAGGATAGCAACGCAAAGGTCGCCACGCCCTTCCAGTTGCGGTCGAACCAGCCTTTGGCAACGCACATAATGGCGCTGACCAGGCCAAACCCCATCATGGCGAGGCTGACCACGAACGACCCGAAATGCGCCCATGAGCCGATCGAGAACAGCCGCATGATGCAGATCTGTAATTCGATGATCGAGCCGGCGACCAGGCCGACGGCGAGATAGATCGCAAGGTTCGGGATCAGCTCGTCAGGCTTGGCGGCAGCCGTTTCCGGCGCTGCATCCTTGGTCGTCACGCCATCTTGAGCCATTCGCAGTTCCTCAAATCTCGACCGTAGGGCGCAATAGGCGCTCTTTCTTCGCGCCGTATTGCGCCGCAGGGCTTAACGCAACCAATTGCGCTCGTAATGACCGACTGCGGCGCAATACGGCCGAAGTGGGCCTATTGCGCCCTACACGCCCTACTTATTGTGCGTCCCGCTAATGCCGTCGCCATCCAACTTCGTGAACGGCACGAACGGCACGATCTTGCCCGCGTAAATGTCGGAGCGCTTCACCGACACCGTACCGTCGGCGGCGACCTCCTTGAGCACCTTGATCACATGCTGTGCGCCGGGTGGGCCGACCGGGATGACCATGATGCCGCCCGGTTTCAATTGCTGCAGCAGCGGCGGCGGGATGTGGTCGATACCGCAAGTGACAATGATCTTGTCGAAGGGCGCGGCCTCTTCCCAGCCATAGTAGCCGTCGGCATTCTTTGTGCTGACGTTTTTGAATTCGCTGTAGCCGCGCGAAATAAGCCCGTCGTAGGTGGCGCGCGTGCGCTCGGCCAAGGGCTTGATGATCTCGATGGTGTAGACTTTGTCTGTCACATGCGAGAGAAACGCCGATTGGTAGCCCGAGCCTGTCCCGACCTCGAGCACCTTCTCGCCCTTGGTTATGTTCAGCGTCGAGGTCATGCGCGCCACCAGGAACGGCCCCGAAATGGTGACGCCGAAACCGATGTCGAGGAAGGCGTGGTCATAGGCGCGCGGCCAGTTCGCCTTCAGACAGAACTCTTCACGCGGGGTCATGAGAAAGCCCTTGCCGACGGGCTTTTCCCAGATGTCCTTGTTGTGCAGCAGGGTCTCGTAGCGATCAAAGCGCTGACGCAGGAATTTTGGCTCTTCGGAGCGGTTCTTGGCCATCCAAGTGACGTAGCCCTCGCGATTGACCATCGGGAAATCGAGGTCGTAGTCGAAGGCGGTCGGCAGTATCGCTGCGGCTGGCGCTGCCGGCGCGGCCGCATCGGCCCCAAACCCCGAACGCGCGAATGCAACGCTCGCGGCTGCGGCGGCGGACAAACGCAACAGATCGCGTCGTTGCACTACACTCTCCTTTGGCAGCGTAACCACAGCTCAGCGCTCGCGGTTCATTCCGCGATTCGGAAGCCTACTCTTAACCATCCCCTATGGCATCGAATGGACGCTTTGGCCCCATGCCCCCCTGCCGCAGCCGGGTTCGGCGATCCTGACTGTGGCTTAACCGCTACAGTCGACCGAAGACATTAGTCATGACGCGCGACAAAGGCTGCGATCAACCTGTTCACGTCGGCGGCCCGTTCCATATGCGGCATGTGCCCGGCGTCATCGAGCAGGGTCGTCGCAACGTTTGACGGCAGCCCGTCAGCCTGGCGTATCTGAATGATCTTATCCTGGCGGCCCCAGATGATCTGGACTGGCGCTTTGATGCCTGGCAAAAGGTCCCGCAACCCCGACTTCTGGCCGTCCGGCGTAAAATTGGCGGCAGCGATCGCTTTCAGCGCTTCAACCGCGCCGTCCTGACGCTTGTAATGCAGCGCCTCTTCCACCATCGCCCGCGTGACGGCCTCCGGACGGGCGAACAGCAGTCCCAGCGCCTCCTGCATCGGCTTGCGCGCATTCGCGGCGATAAAGCCGTCGATGAAGGTGCGGTTGAGTTCAGGGCCAAGGCCTCCGGGGGCGACGCCGGTAACGGACGCAACGCGCTCAGGTTTGCCCGCCGCCATCAGCAAGGCTATCGCCCCGCCGAGCGAGTGGCCAATCAGATGGGCGCGGGGCAACGCCAGGCTGTCCATCAGCGCAAACACCGCCTCCGACAGTCCACGCGCCGATCCCTTGCCATAGGTTGCTGAGGACTGGCCGTGCCCTGGCAGGTCGAGAGCATGGGCGACGCGAGCGCCGCTGAGTTCCGGCTGATTGAACAGCCAGGAATTCAAATCGCCGCCAAAGCCATGAATGAAAATGATCGGGGTAAAAACGCCCTCCCCGGTGGTCCGGACGTTCAATTGATGCGAACCGGCCGCGATCAGGCGCGCGGATGACGCCACGTCCAACTCTGGCGCATCATTCCCCGACGTGTCCGCCCGGTTGGCCAGAAAAACAGTTATCTCAGCGTCGCTGACATCGGGGGCGGCTATGATAGCGAGCACCGCCCCGACGGGAGCCGTAGCCCCCTGGCCTACCAGTATCTTGCGCAGCACGCCCGCACCGTCGAACGCCACGACGTTGGCGATTTTACTCGTCTCGATCTCGACCAGATCGGCGCCGCCGACCAGGTCCTCGCCCTCAGCCGCCCGCCAGCGCGCCACCTTGCCCTCGGTCATGGTCATACCCCACTTGGGCATGGTGACGGCGCTGATGCGGGCGGTCATGGGAGTCGCTTAACCGTTTGTCTTGCTCGACAGCATGCGCCACGCCATCGGCGTCAAAAACGTCGCGATGGCGATTTTCAGCGCGTCGCCGAGCAGAAACGGTTTGACGCCATAGGTCCACGCGATGTCCATGTTCTTGATGTTGGTCAGCCAGGCGAATCCGAGCGTCATGATGATGACCTCGGCCAGGACGAACGCGGTCAAAGCGGTCAGCCAGCTGCGGCCCTTTTCAGCGCTGGTCAACCAGCCGGCGACATATGCGGCGATGGGAAAGCCAACCAGATAGCCGCCCGTGCCGCCAAAGAAGACGGATGGGCCGGACTTAAGACCCTCCAGCACCGGAAGGCCGGCAGCCGATCCTGCCAGCCAAACCAAGACGGTCGTCAGTGCCAATGCTGGCCCATAAACGGCGCCGATCATGAAGATTGCGAGCGTCTGCATGGTGACCGGAACTGGCCACAACGGCACGGCGATCTTTGATGAGAGCGTAAGGACCGCGACGCCCAAGGCGACCAAGAACAATTGAACCAGCCAGTTCGAACGGGCAGCCGGCCAAAGGCTGGTCGCAAGGGTCGCGTTCATCAAAGTCTCCAAAGAAATCCGCGCCAGGGGCGCTGTTGAACCATAACGGCTTCCCGTTCCGCGCCCTGACTAGCCCAGGTCGCGCCGGTCTGTCGATGCCAAACCACCGCGATTCTATTTGCCCTGCCCCGCCACCGTGTCGGCGTCGCGCGCCAAATAGTAAGCCGCCAGGATCGGCAGCAGCGTCACGGCGATCACGAAGATCGCGACCACATTGGTCAATGGCCGCTGCCGCGGGCGGATCAACTCGCCAAGCATCCAGATCGGCAGTGTCGCCTGCTGCCCGGCGGTGAAGGTGGTGACGATCACTTCATCGAAAGACAACGCAAACGCCAGCATGCCGCCAGCGAGCAGCGCAGTCGCGAGGCCCGGCAGCACCACATAGCGAAAGGTCTGAAAGCCATCGGCGCCCAGATCCATCGAGGCTTCGATCAGCGACGACGATGTGCGCCGGAAACGGGCGACGACGTTGTTGTAGACCACCACGATGCAGAACGTCGCGTGCCCGAGCACAATGGTCCAGAAGCTGAACGGCAGGTCCATCAAGTTGAAAGCGGCGCGCAAGGAAATGCCGGTGATGATGCCGGGCAGCGCGATCGGCAGCAGCAGGAGCAGGGTGACGGCGTCGCGGCCGAAGAAGCGCGTGCGCGAGACGGCGGCTGCGGCCATGGTGCCGAGGATGAGTGCGAGCGCCGTTGAGATCGCGGCAACCTTAAGTGAGAGGCCGATGGCGTCCCAGATATCCTGCCGGGCCCAGGCAATGGCGAACCATTTGGTGGTGAGGCCAGGGGGCGGGAACTGGTAGCTCTTATCCTCTGTGGTGAAGGCGTAGAGGAAGATGAGCAGCAGTGGGAGATGCAGGAAGAGCAGGCCGCCGATGGCGGCGAGGCGCAGCGGGAGGGGGGCGCGCAGACCTTGTCGATCACCAAAATTCCGTAGCAATTCATAAAATCCCCAAAACGTGCCGCAGTTTATCGTCCAATTGCGGCCAAAGGCTCATTGGCAACTTGCCCAGCTGTTCGGTGATCGCTCGCTTGTCGACTGTGGACAAGATCGTAAGTTGCGCGACAGACGGCTTGCTGAGGCCCGTTTCGCCCATCGGCAGTCGAAGACATGACGGAATGTGAGCATACTTCAAATTGGACGTGATGGAGGCTGTGAGCACTGTGCGCAGTGCGCTGCCGTTCAGCGCATTCGAAGAAACGATAAGGCAGGGTCTCCGAAAACCCGGGGCCGATCCAACGGGCTCGCCTAATTCGATCCACCAAATCTCGCCGCGCCGCACTCAATCCTCCCATTCGACACTTAAGATCGCGCGTCTGGTGAGTTCTTCAGTAAACGGATCGGGCGGCTCTTCGAAATTGGCGTAAAATTTGTTTATCGCCTCGGTGATCGCGCGATCTTCCTGCTCTCTGATGAAAGTTTTGAGAGCCTTGTCGTAGAGTTGGCTGCGCTTCAAACCGAGTTGCTTGGCAAGCTTCTCGGCGGCCAGGAACGTGTCATCGGGTATGGAAACAGCGGTTTTCATACTCAGAGCATACCAAAAGTTATACCCGAATTCAAGCCGCTACAACGCATCGAACGCCCCCATGCGCTTGGCCCCGAAGAGATAAAGCCCCATGATCACGATGGGCACCACGGTCAGCGCGGCCGCCAGCGGGATGTTGCCCGCCGTGCCCTGCTGCGAATAAACCGCCAGGCCGATGAAGTAGCTGGAATTGCCCACGATCTGCGGGATGATGTAGTCGCCAAGCGTCAGGGAAAACGTGAAGATCGAGCCTGCCACCAGGCCTGGCAATGCCAGCGGAAAGATCACGGTGCGGAACGTCTGGCCGGGCGTCGCGCCGAGATCTCCCGCCGCTTCGATCAGGCTGCCAGGCACGCGTTCGAGCGCGGCCTGCGCAGGCAAGATCATGTACGGCAACCAGACGTAGCAGAACACCAGGAAGGTGCCGATGTAACTGATCGAGAGCGACGGGCCGCCGATCACGGGCAACGCCAGCACGCCGTCAAGCAGCCAGCCGAGACCGAGATGCGTGGCGATCCAGGTCACGATCCCCTCTTTGGCCAGGATCATCTTCCAGGCGTAGACCTTGACCAGATAGCTCGACCAGAGCGGCAGCATCACGGCCAGATAGAATAGCGCTTTTGAGCGGCCCTTGGCGTAGCGGGCCGCGTAGTAGGCGATTGGGAAGGCGATCGCCGCGTCGGCCAGCGTCACGGCCGTGGCCATGGCGAGCGTCCGTCCGATCACATCGAGATTGGCGCCGTTGAACAGCTGGCCATAGGTGCGCAGCGTCGGCTCGAAGGTGATGACGCCGGAAAATTCATCGAGCGCAAAAAAGCTGTAGGCCAGCAGCGTGATCAGCGACCCGAGATAGACAATGCCGAGCCAAGCCAATGGCGGGGCCAGCAGCAGGCCCAACAACAGGCGCGGATGCGCATAAAGATGATCTGCCAGCCGGCCAACGGGGTTGGGAGCCGGGCGTGACAGTGCAACATCGCTCATTCCAGCCCATCCCAGTCTGTCCCTGCGGAGGGAAGATTGCGGGTTCCGTCCATGACAATCGCGGCAAGGCCGGGAGCGGTGGGCGACAGGCCGGCGGCGAAGAATTTGGCGATGGCGATCCGGCGGCGGTCCGCGGGGGCGCCCGATCCGGCGCGGGCGGATTGAAGCGCGCCGGCGCCCAGCGCGACGCCCCCGGCCGCAAGGCTGAACAGGCGCAGATAGGGCGTTGCGCCCGCCAGCGCCGCCTCCGGATGCGCCGTCGCCTGATGACCAAGCCATTCGGTGGCCTGCCGCAGGGCTGCGTTGGCCTCGGCCAGATTGGCGGCAAGCGCCGACAGACCCGGCAAGTTCGATGCTGCGATTTCGGCCGTGCAGGCATCCAGCTCGGCGAGATAAGTTGCGACCACTTTGCCACCCTCCAGCGGCAGCTTGCGCGTCACCAGATCGATGGCCTGGACGCCGTTCGTCCCTTCATAGATCGGCAGGATGCGGGCGTCGCGATAGTGCTGGGCGGCGCCTGTCCCCTCGATGAAGCCTGAACCGCCGTGCACCTGCACGCCCAATGACGCGACGTCGACGGCGCTGTCGGTTGCGAACGCCTTGGCGATTGGCGTCAGCAGGGCGGCGCGGCTGGCGGTGGCGGCGCGGATCGCGGGGTCGGGCGCGCGTTCGCTCTCATCTAGCGCATGGGCGGTGGCCAGGCACAGCGCGCGTGCGGCGGCGGTGAGCGCGCGCATAGTCATGAGGTTGCGGCGCACGTCTGGATGTTCGACGATGGGAGCCATGGCGCCTGCCGGGGTTGCGGCCGTGCGTCCCTGACGGCGCTCCCTGGCGTAGGCCAGCGCGCGTTGGGTGGCGCGTTCGGCCGTCGCCACGCCCTGCATGCCGACGTCCAGCCGAGCGCGGTTCATCATCACGAACATGTGGTTCAGGCCGCGCCCCAGTTCGCCGACCAGGTGGCCGACGGCGCCGTCCTTTTCGCCGTAAGACATGACGCAGGTCGGGCTGCCGTGGATGCCGAGTTTGTGTTCGACGCCAGTGGCTCTGAGGTCGTTGCGGGCGCCGAGCGATCCGTTGGGATTGATCAGGATTTTGGGCACGACGAACAGCGAGATGCCTTTGGTACCGGCGGGTGCATCCGGCAGGCGGGCCAGCACCAGATGGATGATGTTGCTGGACAGCTCATGGTCGCCATAGGTGATGTAGATCTTGGTTCCAAAAATCCGGTAGCTGCCGTCGGCCTGCGGGACGGCGCGGGTTTTCAGCGCGCCGAGATCGGTGCCGGCCTGGGGTTCGGTGAGGTTCATGGTGCCGGTCCATTCGCCCGACACCATTTTGGGCAAGTAGCGCGCTTTCAACTCCGGACTTGCGGCGTGCCGCAAGGCATCGACGGCGCCTTGGGTGAGCAGCGGGCCGAGACTGAAGGCGAGGTTGGCGCTGCTCCAGATCTCGATAACGCTGGAGGCGAGAACATGCGGCAGGCCCTGGCCGCCGAACTCTTCGGGACCGGACAGCGATGGCCAGCCGCCGTCAACGAAGGCTTGGTACGCCGCATCCCAGCCTGGGGGCGTGACCACCTTGCCGCCGTCCAGTCGCGAGGGGTGCTCGTCGCCGATGCGGTCGAGCGGCGCCAGGACATCTTCCGCAAAGCGCCCAGCGCCGTCCAGGACCGACGCGGTGAGATCAGGGTCGACATCGATGGCGCCGGTGGCGGCCAGCGCCAGGCGAATGTCGTCGAGCGGCGCGCGATAGGTCATGGGAGGGGCCTTGCTGTCTTGCCATCACCGGCGAGCGCGACCATAACCCGAACCAGGCCACCTGCAAGGGCCGGGGCGCTGCTTGCCGTGCGCGAAATGGAACCGCTGTGCCGATGCCGATTGAACCCATAACGGCGGTCTCGATCGCCAAGGCGGCGGCGCTCTTGCGTTCCGGGCAGCTGGTCGGTTTTCCGACTGAGACGGTCTATGGGCTGGGCGCCGACGCAACCCAGGGCGAGGCGGTCGCGCGCATCTTCGAGGCCAAAGGCCGGCCGCATTTCAATCCGTTGATCGTGCATGTGACGGACCTCGCGGCGGCCCGGCAGCTGGGTGAGTTTAGTCCACTGGCGGTCCGGCTTGCCGTGGCGTTCTGGCCAGGTCCGTTGACTTTGGTGGTTCAAAAGTCCGCAGGTTCGCCGATTGCCGAGCTGGCGACCGCCGGACTGGACACTGTCGCGTTGAGGGCGCCGCGCCATCCAGCGGCGCTGGCTTTGCTGATGGCCGCCGGTTGCCCGGTGGCCGCGCCTTCCGCCAACCGGTCCGGACATGTCAGCCCCACCTTGGCCGCTCACGTGGCGGACGATTTTTCAGACCGCGTTCCTCTGATCCTGGATGGCGGGCCCTGCGATGTCGGGTTGGAATCGACCGTGGTCGACGCATCGGGCATTGCCCCCGTGCTGTTGCGCTTGGGCGGCATCGGTATGGCTGAGATTGCGGCGGCGTGCGGTGTTGAGCCAGTTCAAGTCGGCCCGGGCGGCGACCGTCCGACCTCGCCGGGCCAGTTGCTCAGTCACTACGCGCCGCGCCTCCCGGTGCGGCTGAATGTAAGCTCCGTCAAGCCCGGCGAGGCCTTGTTGGCGTTTGGTCCGCAGGCGCCGGATCACGCCGGGCCGATGCTGAACCTCAGCCCCTCGTCGGACCTGCGCGAGGCGGCGGCCAGGCTGTTTTCCGCCATGCGTCAGCTGGATCAGGCTGGCCTCAGCGGCATCGCCGCGATGCCGATCCCGGACCATGGCCTCGGTGCCGCGATCAACGACCGCTTGCGGCGAGCGGCGCAGCGCTGACGGTTCCAACGGCATGGCTCACCCGCACCTGGAAAAGCCGCAGGACTGACACACCCAACAGCTTTCCTGCAGGATGAACGCGGGCTGCTGACAACGCGGACAGAAACGGGCCCCGGCGGGGGGGGCGGAAAGAAACGTCGGCTCCGCCTTGGCGGCGTCGAGCGTGACGCCGGCGGCCTCGCCCAGCGGACGCTCGGCGGCTATGAAACCGGTCGCGATCATATGCTGCTCGATCAAGCCACCGATGGCCGCCAACAGGCTTGGCACGTAGTGCCCGCCAAGCCATTGTCCGCCGCGCGGATCGAACACCGCTTTCAATTCCTCGACCACGAAGGCGACATCGCCACCGCGCCGGAACACGGCCGAAATCATGCGCGTCAGCGCGACGGTCCAGGCGTAGTGCTCGAGATTTTTGGAGTTGATGAAGATCTCGAACGGGCGCCGGCGTCCGCCCTCGATGACGTCGTTGATGGTGACGTAGATCGCGTGCTCGCTATCGGGCCAGCGCAGTTTGTAGGTGAAGCCCGGCAGCACGGCGTCACGCGGCAGCGGGGCGGTTTGGGACTCGGCGAGGGCCTGCGAGTGCGCCGGCAGTGGCAGCGCGGGCTGGGTCTCACTCGCGGGTTGCGGGGTCGCGGTCAGAATTGATCCGGTGATCGCATTGGGCCGGAAGGTGGTGCAGCCTTTCAGCCCCAGATCATAGGCTTTGAGATAGATCTGTTCGAAGTCGGCAAAGCTGATGGATTCGGGGCAGTTAATGGTTTTCGAGATGGAGCTGTCGACATGCGGCTGCAACGCCGCCTGCATCTCCAGATGGGCGGCGGGCGTCAGGTCGGCGGCGGTGACGAAGGCCGCGGGCAACTGCGCCGTTGCTCCGAACCGATCCCGAAAGAGACGGTGCGCATAGTCCTCGACGTGAATCTCGCGCGGCGCTCCGTTGTCGCCAAGCACCCGCCGGCTATAGTGGAACCCGAAAACCGGCTCAATGCCGCTCGACGTATTATCGGCCAACAGCGAGATGGTGCCGGTCGGGGCGATTGAGGTGACGAGACCGTTGCGCAGACCCTTGGCCGACAATGCTTTGCGCGTCGAGGCCTCCAACCGCTGCACGCCGGGAGCGGCCAACAATTTTTCCGCATTATACAGCGGAAAACTGCCCCGCTCGGCGGCAAGGTCTGCGCTGGCCCGGTAGGCGGCGTTCTGGATCGCGGCCATCCATGCGCCGGCTTTTGCGCGGGCCTCGGGCGAACCGTAATGCAGTCCCGATTGGATAAGTGCGTCGGCAAGGCCAGTGATGCCGAGGCCCAAGCGGCGCTTGTTTTCGGCCTCTTTGCGCTGCGCCGGCAGCGGATACCCCGAAACGTCGATCACATTGTCCAGAAACCGGATGCCGACCGCCGTCAGGTCTTCCAAGCGCGCGGTATCGAGCGCCGCCTCCTGCGTGAACGGATTACTGATCAGCCGGGCGAGGTTGATCGAGCCGAGCAGGCAGGCGCCATAGGGCGGCAAGGGCTGCTCGCCGCAGGGATTGGTGGCCGCGATGGTCTCGCAATATGAAAGGTTGTTAGCGGCGTTGATGCGGTCGATGAAGATCACGCCCGGCTCGGCATAGTCGTAGGTCGCCCGCATCATGCGGTGCCAGAGATCGCGCGCGGGCAGCGCCTTGTAGACCTTGCCGCCGAACGTCAGCGGCCAGCTTGAGCCGGATTTCACGGCAGCCACGAACAGGTCGGTCACCAGCACCGACAAATTGAAATTGCGCAGGCGCTTGGCGTCCGCCTTGGCGGCGATGAAATCCTCGATATCGGGATGATCGCAGCGCATCGTCCCCATCATGGCGCCGCGGCGCTGGCCGGCCGACATGATGGTGCGGCACATGGCGTCCCACACATCCATGAAGCTGATCGGGCCCGAGGCGTCCGCCCCAACGCCCTTCACCGGCGCGCCTTTCGGGCGCAGCGTCGAGAAATCATGCCCGATGCCGCCGCCCTGTTGCATGGTCAGCGCGGCGTCCGTCACATTGGCGAAGATCGACGCCATGTCGTCGCCGATGGTCCCAAGAACGAAACAGTTGAACAGCGTCACGTTCCGCCCGGTGCCAGCGCCGGCCAGAATGCGGCCTGCGGGAAGAAACGCGAAGTCCGCCATGGCCGCTTCAAAACGGGTGGCACAGCGCTTTCGCGCCGCCGGCTTTTCAGCCTGCGCGGCGGCCTGCGCGACCCGATGCCAAGTATCGCCAAGCGTGCGGTCGACGGGCCTGCCATCCGCCCCACGCAGCCGATATTTCAGGTCCCAGATATGCTGCGACAGCGATGAAATCGCCTCAAGTTCCATTCTTTTGCACCTTGGGGGAGTCGATTGACTTGATCCCAAGTTTAGGATTGAGGCGCTCGAGAGTCAACAAAATGTTCTCTATTTGTACTCGATTTTCCCGCCACGGCCCTGAGCCTCGGCAACCAGCCGGGCGGTGGCGGTTTCGATGCGTTCCTGCAACGTACGGCTAAAATCCTGGCGCGGCAGATCGGGCGGCAGCGCGGGCAGGAATTCGACGATCATCGTTCCTGGACGCCGGATGAAGCCGCGCCGGGGCCAGAACACGCCGGTGTTAAGGGCGATGGGCACGCACGGCACGTCCAACGCCTCATAGAGGGCTGAAATTCCTGATTTGTAGTCGGGCGGCGCGCCCGGCGACTGACGCGTGCCCTCGGGGAAAATCAGGATGTGGCGGCCGTCAGCAGCCCGTTGCTTGGCGTCACGCAGCAGCTGTTTCAGCGCGGCGGCGCGCTTTTCGCGCGGGATCAGAATCATCTCGAATTTGCGCGAGAACCAGCCATAGAGCGGAATGCGGCCGAGTTCTGCCTTCATGACCAGGGCGGGATCGTGCAGCAGCGGAATGAGGCCGAAGGTGTCCCAGGCGGACTGGTGTTTCGAGGCGATCAATGCCGAGCCCGCAGGCAGGTGCTCGCGCCCGCGCACCTCCAGTTTCGTTCCTGCGATGACACGCAGCAACCAGCAACACGTGTTGGCGTGCGCGATCAGACCCAGCATCGCGACCTTGCGGGACGCAAACAAGAGCGGGCTGCCTAGGATCAGGAACAGCGCCGTGACGACGTAGAAGAGCACATTGAAAAGCGCCGACCGGAAGTATGTGAGCGCGAGCAGGATGGGCCTCTAACGACAGACGAGTTGGGTGCCGATGCTATTGCGGCAGTCGCAGGCAAGCCAGCCTTTCGATGGAGGCACTTGATCGCGGCTAGCCATCGGGGCAATGTCGCGGCCTCTGCCGTCCCCCCACCAATTGTCTGGAGTGTCATGTCATGAGCGCCAATAGCATCAAATCCGTCTTCTCGATCGCGGGCACCTCAACCGGCGGCCGCAACGGCCATGCCGAGACCAGCGATCATGCGCTGAAGGTCGAACTGGCGTCTCCAGCAGCAGGCGGCGCGATGGGCCGGCCGGGCGCCGTGACGCCGGAACATCTGTTCGCAGCTGGCTATTCGGCCTGCTTCGGCGGCGCGGTTGAGGTGGTGGCCAAAATGCACAAGAAGGACGCCAGCAAGGCCAAGACCACCTGTGACGTGTCGTTCGGTCCGCGCGAGGGCGGCGGGTATGGCGTCAATGTCAAGATGCGCGTCGAAGACAAGAGCCTGCCGACGGCGGACCTCAAGGCGCTGGTGAACGAGGCGCACGAAAAGATCTGCCCCTATTCGCACGCCACGCGCGGCAACGTCGAGATCGCGTTTGAGGTCGTCGGGTCTTAGGCTGTGATCAATTCACCGAGGCGCGGCTGGCGGACGGAGATGCGCTGGCGGCCTCGGTGGACCCTGCCGAATTCATCAGCCGGGCCATGCCAAGACGGGCGAGCGCCGGCCACAGCTTCAGGTATTCCACCACCAGGACGCGGGTGGTGGCGGGCGACGCCCACCAGCCGCCGGCTTGGAGCGATGCGGGCAGCACCGGATGCGGAATGAGCGTTGCTTCGGGAAAAGCTTGCGCGATCTCCGCTAGGCTGCGCGCCATGTGATAGCCCGAGGTCACCACGATCAGGCGCTTGAAGCCGCGATGCTTGGCCCAGACCTCGGTCTCACGCGCGTTGCCGACGGTGTCTTGCGCCCAATAGCCGATATCGATGCAGCAATCGAACAGCTCGGCATTCTCGGGGACCTGCAGGCGCAGCGCATTTCGCGAGGTATGCGGGTTGACGCCACTGATCAGCAGCCGCTGGCCGTGATGTTCGGCAAGCAATTTCACCGCTTCTTCGATGCGCGCGCCGCCGCCCGTCAGGGCGACGATGCCGTCGGCCGTGCCGGTCTCGCCCGCCGGCTGCAGGGCCAGGGCAGCAAACAGCAGAAAACCGGCCGACCACGTGAGGATCAGTCCACCGGTCAGCCGCAGCATCGATCTCATCATGGACATGATGCGCGTCTTCAAGCCTCGTTCCAACGCCGTATCCAGAACTCAGGGTGAGCGCCGAATCAGGTTCTACGGTACCCCCGCGACTCTGGATCAGAACAGTTAGCAAAGACAGTACGGGAAGATTGGGGCGCAATCTGGCCCGCTGTCAAACCCGGGCGTGCAGGATGCGATAAACACCGTAGCGCGAGGTGAGCATGCACAGAGCGGCGATGACAGCGACAACAATGCCGAGCAGCAAATAGCCCGGCAAATCCAGTACGCCGCCGCCGACCAGATTGCGCAATTCGGCCGCCGTCACCACGCCACCGCCCAGCAGCGGCATCAGCGTGGGCAACACCAGGAAGACGAACATGGCCGAAGCGGCGCCCACCAGGCCAGCGCGGATGCCCAAAGCCAAAAAGTGCTTTTCGAATTCCTGGCTGATGAAGCGGTCGGTCGCGCCGACGAAATTCAACACCTCCACAATTTCGCGGTTTGACGCCAGCGCGCTGCGGGTCGCCGAGACGATGATCGCGGTGGTGGCCGCCCCAACCAGGATCAGGATGGCGAGCCCGCCCAGCGCCAGCGAGCGCGTCACGGCGCGGATTTGCGACTGCCAGTGGCGATGATCGTCGAGGCCGGCCATCGGGAAGGATTTGTCCAAATCGGCGCGCAGCTTGTCGACGTCAGGAGGCCGCTGGCGATCCAGCACCAAGGCAATCAAGCGCGGCACGGGAAGCGAGTTCAGCACCTCGGTCTGGCCCAGCCACGGCTCCAACAATGCGTTGGATTCGGCCGCCGACAGGGGCCGAGCCGAAGCGACGCCAGACTGGCGACTGAGGAAATCGGCGACGCGGTTGACCAGCGCATCGGTGCCTTGCAGGTCCTCGGCCGGCTCGACCTGCACCGTCACTTCGCTGGCGATGTTGCGCAGCCAGTTGGCCGCCGATTGGTTCACCATGTAGACGCCGCCCGCCGTCAGGCAAGCCAAGAAGCACATGATGGTGATGACCAGGTTCAGCGAGCGGCCGGTCACCGATCCGGCCGGCACGATGGGCGCGGTCTGGTTGCCCATCTTGCGCATTTTCTTGGACAGGCCAGCGTCCAGCTCGCCGCCGCTGCGCGATGCGCCCTGTAGTCCGGGTACGGGGCGTTCGCCCCCCCGTTCGCCAGGACGTGCGGACGTCATGGGCTCGTCGTCGAGCCCGCTCTGATCGCGCGCGCCCGGCTGCCACTGCGTTCTTGGATCGTCAGAGGATGCGGACATGGCCCTCGTGCAGCTCCAGCCGGGGGGCCTTGAATTGTTTCATGAGGGACAGGTCATGGGTGGCGATGATCACGGATGTGCCCAGCCGGTTCAGCTCGATAAACAACCGCAGCAGCCGCCGCGCCATCTGCGGGTCGACGTTGCCGGTCGGCTCGTCGGCGAGCAACAGCTCCGGCTTGCCGATCACGGCGCGGGCGATGGCGGCGCGCTGCTTTTCACCACCCGACAGAACCGACGGATAGGCGTGCATGCGCTCGCCCAGACCGACCCATTGCAGCAGGTCCGTCACGTCGTCCTTGTAGTCGCTCATGCGCCGGCCAACGACGCGCAAGGGCAGCGCCACATTCTCCCAGGTGGTGAGATGGTCGAGCAGGCGAAAATCCTGGAATACGATGCCGATGCGACGGCGCAATTGCGCGCGCCGGGTCTGCGACACGGTGGTGATGTTCTGGCCGAACAATAGAATCTGCCCGGACGTGGGCTGCTGCGACATGAACAGCATGCGCAGCAGGCTGGTCTTGCCTGAACCTGACGGGCCGGTCAGAAAGTGGAACGAGCCGGGCCGCAGGTGGAAGGTCACATCGTTGAGGACTTCGGCCCCGCGCCCATAATGCAGCCCGAGGCTGTTCAGGCGGATCATAGACAGAGCTCCACGGCGGCGGGGCAGGAGGAAAAGGCGTTGCAGAGCATGGTATAGGCACCCAAAGGGCTCAATGAGCTACGAAAACCGTCTTACTTGCTCCATTTTCTCACGGCATGGACATGGGCCATGTAATTACGACGATCTCATGAGAAGGCTCGCCCCGCTTTGACTATGATCATCAGTTGTCCGCAATGCGGCACGGCGTACGATGTACCCGATGGGGCCAGTTTTGTCGGACGCAAAGTGCGCTGCAAGGCCTGTCAGTCGGTCTGGCGTGTCGAGGTGCAGGCCGCAGCGCCGTCCGCGCCGAGCCCCGGAGAAGAGTGGGCCGACCCGATGGCGATGCTGAACGAGGGGCGCCAGGACGCAATCGCCCCACCGGTCGCCATCCGGGCGCCGTTGGCTGCGCCGCAGTCGAATTCCGATCCAATACGGCCGGCTTTTGGCCAAAAGGCCAACGCGCCTCCGCCTGCCGCTCAGGCCGCGGCAAAACCGGCGCCGGTCGAACCAAAAGCCGCCAATGGCGCCGATGATTTCGGCTGGCCCGATTGGCCTGCCGAGCAAGAGTCGCCAGCGGCATCCCTGCGCAAGCCGTTGCGGGCATCGCCTGCGGAGGCCTTGGACGCCGCCGCGAGCGCGCCCCCGGCCAAGCCTGAGCCTGAGTCAGCGCCCCCTGTCGACGCCATCTCACCGTCCATGGCGGCATCACTGGAGCGGCGACGTGCGGCCCGGCAGCGGACTGGCTTTGACGACGTGGAAGCGGCCATCGCCGCGGTTCGCACGGCGCCAGCAAACGGAGCGTCCGCCGCATTCGACGAGCGCGACCGGCCCTATCGCCAATCCCCGCAAGTCCAATCCAAGGCGGACCGTGACCCATACGCCGACGCGCCCGGCTTTGGCGACGGCGCCAATGACGATGCAACCGCTGACTACGACGATGACGCCCTGATCGACAGCGCGCGCGCGGGCCGCGCTGGTCTGATCGTCGGTTGGGTGGCTCTGGTGGCCGCCATCGGTGGCCTGGCCGCCTTTGCCTATGCCGCTTCCGATGTGGTGGTGCGCGGCCTGCCGGGCGCGGCGACATATTACGCCGCGCTGGGCATGCCGGTGAACCCGCGCGGCCTGGAATTCCGCGATATCACTTATGAGTGGAAACTCGATGCACGCGGAAAACCGGTGATCGGCATTAGCGGCAAGGTGACCAACGTCTCGAAGGAGCCGCGCCCGGTCTCTTCGGTGGTGTTCGCCTTCATCGATCAGGACGGATTGGAGCTGTTCGATTGGGCGACCTCGATCCGCGCCAAGGCGCTACAACCCGGATCATCGCTGCCCTTCGCCTCGGTGGTGCCGGTGCCGGCCGACGCCGTGCGCAAAGTGGAAGTGAGGTTTGCCAAGCCGCGGCGCTAGTCCTAGGCTGTCCGAACCCGCAGATTCCATCCCGGACGCATCATGCCCGACACCGCCCATTCCATCACCGGTAAACCACCGGTCGATATCGAAGTTGTCTTCTCCGCGGCCCAGATCGCCGAACAGGTGGACGTCTTGGCGCGCAAGATCGCCGCGTCCGGCATGAGCAACCTGCTCGTGGTCGCCGTGCTGAAAGGCAGCTTTGTCTTTGCCTCGGATTTGATCCGTGCGTTGCATACGGCCGGGGTGTCGCCCGAAGTCGATTTCATCACGCTGTCGAGCTATCGCAAGAGCACCAAATCGTCCGGCCAAGTGGAAATCCTGCGCGACGTCGACAGCGACGTGCAAGGACGCAATATCCTGCTGGTCGACGACATTTTGGAAAGCGGCCGCACGCTAGCGTTCGCCAAGGATCTGATGGTGGCGCGCGGCGCCAGACGGGTCGCGACCTGCGTGCTGCTCGACAAGCCCGGCCACCGCGCCGCCGAGGTCGAGGCCGATTTCCGCGCCTTCGTGTGCCCCGACGTGTTCGTGATCGGCTACGGCATGGATATCGGCCACCGCTACCGCGAACTGCCGTTCGTGGGGAATTTGGTACGAGGATAGCGTTGGGGACACAGTGTAGAAAGCAGCGCTAAATCCGCGGCAGCATCGAGATGGTCGTGGTTGGCGTGTCCGAAACGATGGCGAGCGTGCGCGAGAAAAACTCGCGCCGCGTCACGATCAGCACAACCAGCGTGGTGGCGATGATGAACAGCGCGGGATGGATGAACCAGGCCAGCCCCGCCATGGCGAAATAGTACGAGCGCAGGCCGAGGTTGCCGTGCTCGGCGGCCAGGCCCGCGACGCGGCCGGCGCGCTCGGCGAGCGCCTCGCGCGTTTCCGCCGCGCCGACCGTATCGGGGGGCGTCGCGCCCATCATGATCATGGAATAGTGGGCGAGCCGAAAGGCCCAGGCGAATTTGAAGAAGGCGTAGACGAACACGATCATCAGCACCAGGACTTTTACGTCCCAGAGCATCGGCGCGCCGTGCGCGGAAAAGGGCAGGCGGTCGAGGATGGCCTGCGCGCGTTCGCCCGCCCCGAGCAGGGCCGACAGGGCGCCCAAGAGCACGATGCTGGTGGAGGCGAAAAAGCTGTTGCCGCTGGCCAGACTCGAGATCAGCAGCACGTCGATGACGCGGTCGTGGCGGTGCGCCATATGCGACATCCAGGCCATGCGGTGGGTTTGGATGGCGCCGACCAGGCTGGCCTGCCAGATGCCGCGCGAACTGGTGACCAGATTATAGCCGATGGTGCACAGCCCGAACCAGAGCAGCGCGATCTGGTCGAGCGGCGTCAGGCCCAACGCCGACAGATCGTATGGCCACGGAAGGTTTGAGTTCATGCCGTCCCCCGGTCTACCCTGCCAAGTCGCCGCTGCGCGTGTTTTGCCCCGGCCGGGCGCGTGCCCCCGCGATCCACAGATGCCCCAGCACGGCGGCGATGACAAGCGCGCCTCCCACAAGCGTTTGGCGCCCTGGGGTTTCCCCGAGGGCCAGCCACACCCAAAGCGGCGCGAGCGGGCCCTCCAGCGTGCCGATGAGCGCGGTTTCCACCGCCGGGAGCAGACGCGCGCCCACCGCCAGCAGTCCGAAGCCGAGCGACACGTTGACCAAGCCAGAGGCCAGGATGACGGCGAGTTCGCCACCGCTGGCAGGCAGCTGCGTTACAAACGGCACGACCAGCAGGGCGCCGATGATGCCGGACATCGATGCCGCCGGCAGCATCGGGATGCCGGGATAGCGCCGGCTGATCACCATCAGGCCGGCGGTCATGATGGTCACCGCACCGGCCATCAGATCGCCCGTGACCGTGCTGCCGGCGTCGGGGCTGGCGACCATGATGGCGACCCCGCCAAGCGCAACGGCGCAGGCGATCAGCGCCGAGCGTGTGGGGCGCTCGCCGAGCATGAGATAGCCCAGGACGGCCGCCGCGAACGGCACGGTGGCATAGATTATCGCCACATGCGCAACCGTAGTCAGGCGCAAGGAGCTAATGTAAATCACCATATCGATGCCTGACAACAGGGCGTAGGACCAGGCCGCGCCGCGCATGGCCGCGAACACCGATAAGGTCCGTCCACGTTCCATCCAGGCGATGGCGGCGATGATGCCGAGCGCACCGGCTGGGCCGCGCCAGACTATCATGCTCATGGCGTCGAGCGGACTGAGACGGACAAAGAGCCCCGCCGTGCTCCAGGCGATGGCCGAGCCGAGCAGCAGCAGCACGCCGGTGAAGTGGGTGGATGGAGTGGGGGTGGACAAAGCGATGAGTCCTGTAAGTATTCCAAGTCGCCAGTTGGTAGGGGCAGCTTGCGTTCCGGCACTTTCATTTGGTTTCCACGATGTCGTCATTCCCGCGTAGGCGGGAATCCATGCAAGCCAGCGGAAGTCTCTACACTTCCAATCCGGGAAGCCGTTGAACTATCGAACCCTTCCGGACTTTGAAACTCGTGCTCAACTTTGGCTTGCATGGCCCCCCGCCTTCGCGGGGGTGACGAAAATTCGGGCGCCTTTTGCAAGCGCCAGAACACGAGCGGCCGCCCTCGCGCATCATAACGAGCACCTGTTATGTTGCGCGAGGGCGGCCGCTAGCCGCCCCTACCAATGAACCCCGCGCCCAGCCATGACAGCGTATTCTCGCAGAAGCCTCTCCATCGGGTGGTGCGACAAGGCGCGCAAGCGGTCTAATCAATTGATCTAAAACGACGATATCCGGTGGATAGATCGTCATTGGCCACCCGCTTTGATTGCTGCTGTCGCCCCAAAAGTGTAGACTTCGCGACCTAAATATTTTCGTCGCTGCAGGCGCCCTGCGCCTGCCCTCGCGATTGGCAAGAAAGACCACCATTTTGGCACGCACTCCCAAGGCTCCGCCGCCCGCCGCTCCTGGCGTTCCACCGCCGCCGGTGTCCGAGGTCAAGCCGATCAACATCATCGATGAGATGAAGACGTCCTATCTCGATTACGCCATGAGCGTGATCGTTTCGCGCGCGCTGCCTGACGTGCGCGACGGGCTGAAACCGGTGCATCGGCGCATTCTCTTCGCCATGAGCGAGGCGGGGCTTGACTACAATAAAAAGTACGTCAAGTGCGCAAAAGTGGTCGGCGACGTGATGGGTAATTATCACCCGCATGGCGACAGCGCGATCTACGAAACGCTGGTGCGCATGGCGCAGGATTGGTCGCTGCGTGTGCCGCTGATTGACGGCCAGGGCAACTTCGGTTCGGTTGACGGCGATCCGCCAGCCGCCATGCGGTATACGGAGTGCCGCCTGCAGAAGGTGGCGTCGTACCTGGTCGACGATATTGACAAGGACACCGTCGATTTCCGCGACAACTACGATGGCAGCAAGCGGGAACCCTCCGTCCTTCCGGCAAAATTTCCCAACCTGCTGGTGAACGGCGGCGGCGGCATCGCCGTCGGCATGGCGACCAACATCCCGCCGCACAACCTGGTCGAAGTGATCGACGGCTGCATCGCGCATTTGGACAATCCCGAGATCACCATCGACGAACTGATGCAGATCATTCAGGGCCCGGACTTTCCGACCGGCTCGCAGATCCTCGGCCGCGCCGGCATCCGCGCCATGTATCACAAGGGCCGCGGCTCCATTGTGCAGCGCGCAAAAGTGCACGTCGAGACCATCAGAAAAGATCGCGAAGCCATCATTGTCACCGAGATTCCCTATCAGGTGAACAAGAAGGTGATGATCGAGCGCATCGGCGAGATGGTGAAGGAAAAGAAGATCGAGGGCATCGCTGACAGCTGGGACGAGACCAACCGCGACGGCATGCGCGTGGTCATTGAGCTGAAGCGCGACGCCATCGCCGATGTGGTGTTGAACCAGTTGTGGCGCTTCTCGCAGATGCAGCAGTCGTTCGCGGCCAACATGGTGGCGCTGAATGGCGGGCGTCCAGAGGTCCTTACGCTGAAGGATATGATCTCGGCCTTCTGCGCCTTCCGCGAAGAAGTGATCAGCCGGCGGACGAAATTCCTTCTCAACAAGTCGCGCGACCGCGCCCATGTCTTGGTCGGCCTGGCGATTGCCGTCGCCAACATCGACGAAGTGATCCTGCTCATCCGCCGCTCGGCGAGCCCGGCCGAGGCGAAAGTGAAACTGATGGAGCCGGATTGGCCGGCGAAAGATATGGCGCCGCTGATCGAGCTGATCGCAGATCCGCGCCACGCCATCACGGCGGCGGGCACGTACAAGCTGTCCGAAGCTCAGGCCACGGCCATTCTCGCCCTGACGCTGTCGCGTCTCACGGCCCTCGGTCGCGACGAAATCGGCGACGAACTGAAGAAGATCGGCGGCGAAATCAAGGATTTTCTGGAAATCCTGGGGTCGCGCGAACGCATGATCGGCATCATCAAGACCGAGCTTACGACGATCAAAGAGGAATTCGGTAGTCCGCGTAAGTCGGAAATCTTGGAGTTCGAAGGCGACGTCGACGACGAGGACATGATCAACCGCGAGGACATGGTCGTCACGGTCTCGCACAAGGGCTACATCAAGCGCGTTCCTCTGTCCACGTATCGTGCGCAGCGCCGTGGCGGCAAAGGCCGCTCGGGCATGGGGACGCGCGATGAGGATTTCGTCACGCGATTGTTCGTGGCCAGCACGCATACGCCGATCGTGTTCTTTTCCTCGCTCGGCATGGCCTACAAGATGAAGGTGTGGAAGCTGCCGCTCTCCACCCCGACCGCCATCGGCAAGGCGCTGGTGAACCTGTTGCCGTTGAGCGAGGGCGAGCGCGTCACGTCGATCCTGCCGATGCCCGAGGACGAGGCGACTTGGGACAAGCTCGACATCATGTTCTCCACGCAATCAGGCGGTGTACGCCGTAACAAATTGTCGGACTTCGTGGAAGTGCGCCAGAACGGCAAGATCGCCATGAAGCTGGATGAAGGCGACCAGATCATCGGCGTCGCCATCTGCTCGGAAGGCGACGACGTGCTGCTGACCAGCGCGGCGGGGCAGGCGATGCGCTTCGAGGTGACGGACGTGCGCGTGTTCAAGGGGCGCGATTCTACCGGCGTGCGCGGCATTGCGCTGGCCGAGGGGGACAAGGTCATCTCGATGACGATTCTGCGTCATTTCAACGCCGATCCGCAGGAGCGTTCGGCCTACATCAAGCAGCGGCGCGCCATTGCCGGGGCGGAAGCAGGCGAGGCCGCGGCGCCGGAGGTGGATGCTGAGGAAGAGGTTGGCGGAGAAGCGTCGCTGTCGGAAGCGCGCTATACGGAAATGAGCGCGGCGGAACAGTACGTGCTCACCGTAAGTGAGCGCGGCTTCGGCAAGCGTTCCTCATCCTACGAGTACCGCGTCACCAATCGCGGCGGAAAAGGCATCGTCGGCATGATCGTCAACGACCGCAACGGCCGCCTGATCGGCGCATTCCCGGTGGAAGAGCTGGACCAGATCATGCTGGTAACTGACGGCGGGCAGCTGATCCGCTGCCCGGTGAACGGGATACGGGTCGCTGGGAGGAACACGCAAGGCGTGACGGTGTTCAAGACCGCCGAGGGCGAGAAGGTGGTGGCCGTGGAGCACATCCCGGATGATGGGACTGGGGAGGGTGAAGACGAGGCGGAGTAGCGGTGTCAGGAACTTATGGCGTCTACGGAGTTGCGGAGTGCCAAGGGCTATTGAGCGCCATAAGTGCCTGACACCCAGTTACTTTGCGATTTGCGCGCCCGGCAAGTTACTGGGTGTCAGGCACTTGTGAAGAACAAGTTCCTGACACCGGGTGATTACCCAGGTGCCAGCCGACTCAGCAATCGTAATGTCGCTCATGCCCCGGCCGCTCCGCATAGACTTCGACGGCGCTTGGCACCACGTCATGAACCGTGGCGCAGGCCAGGACACGATTTTTACCGACACTCTGGATCGCACGATCTTCCTTGAGTTGCTGGCCGAAGCGCCCACCCGCAACGGCGTCGCCGTTCACGCCTACTGCCTGATGGGCAATCACTTCCATCTCCTGTTGGAAAATCCGGGTGGATCCGTACCGGCAGCAATGAAGGAGTTGACCAGCCGCTTCACCCGTCGCCACAATGCGCGTACGGGGCGCGACGGCCCGGTGTTCCGGGGACGCTATCGTTCGGTCGCCGTACTGACAGACGCACACAGATTGATGGTGAGCCGCTACATCCATCTCAATCCGGTGATCGCAGGAATGTGCGCAAGGGCTCAGGATTGGCACTGGTCGAGCGCACGCTGCTATCTCGACATCGGCCCCGCGCCCGAGTGGCTGACGACAGCCGCCCTGCTGGATCAGTTCGCCGGGACGGCGGGCGACAACTACGCCCAGTTTCTGTCCTACGGGATCGATCCGTTGACGGAGGCATTCTATTCCCGCGAGCGGCTCGGCAACCTGTTCGAGCCGGCGGTGTCAGGAACTTGGGTTTCGCAGTAACTTTACAAACTGCGCTTCCGGCAACTAACTGGGTGTCAGGCCCGGTGTCAGGAACTTACGACTCGTAAGTGCCTGACACCCAGTTACTTTGCGAACTGCGTGCCCGGCAAGCTACTGGGTGTCAGGCACTTGTGAAGGACAAGTTCCTGACACCGTCGCACCTTGACCATCGCCCGTCGCATGCTACGGTCCCTTCCGTCGCATCCGGACCCGGCAACGTCGCACATGCTTGACCACGCACCTCTCGCCGAGCACATCTACTTCCTGCTCTGCCCGAATTTTTCGATGATCGCCTTCACCATGGCGGTGGAGCCGCTCCGGCTAGCCAATCGCATGGCCGGGACGACGCATTACCATTGGGAGCTGATCTCCAAGGATGGCGCTCCGGTCACCGCGAGCAACGGCGTCGAAGTCGCCGTGGCAAAGAGCATCGCGGCTGTGCAGCGCGAAACGCTCGGACCCGTGCGCTCCAAGATGGTGATCGTCTGTACCGGGATCGAGGTCGAGACCATCGCCGATCCCGCCATGTTCGCCTGGTTGCGGCGCATGTCGGCGCAGGGGGCCGGGATCGGTGGCTTATGTACCGCCGCCTGGGTGCTGGCCGAGGCGGGGCTGCTGGACGGAAAACGCGCCGCCATCCATTGGGAAAATCTTCCCGGGTTCGCCGAGCGCTTTCCGAAAACCCAAGTAAAATCGGTGCTTTTCGAAGTCG
The DNA here is from genome assembly GCA_031393505.1 of Hyphomicrobiaceae bacterium. Classification (GTDB taxonomy): domain Bacteria; phylum Pseudomonadota; class Alphaproteobacteria; order Rhizobiales; family Hyphomicrobiaceae; genus JANYHF01. Next base: position 34,502 of record JANMVX010000014.1, read on the forward strand.
ACCACAACATCTTTACCTGCGCCGGCGGCACGGCCTCGCTCGACATGATGTTGAACTTGATTGGCGACAGCCTCGGGCCGGAAATTGTTGGCAAAATATGCGAGCAATGCCTGATCGATCGCATCCGCGCGCCCGACGACCGGCAGCGGCTGCCGCTGGGCGCGCGAATTGGTGTGCAGAACGAGACACTGCTGAAGATCGTTGAGCTGATGGAGGCCAACATCGGCGAGCCCGTATCGCTGATCGACATGAGCAAGCAGTCGGGTCTGTCGCGCCGACATGTGGAACGGCTGTTCCGCCAGCACATGGGCAAGTCGCCGGCGCGCTATTATCTGGAAGTGCGATTAGAACGTGCACGTCGTTTATTGCGGCACTCGGGGTTGCCGATCGTCGAGGTCGCCATCGCCTCCGGGTTCGTGTCGGCCTCGCATTTCTCCAAGCGCTACCGCGAGCGGTATCGGGTGTCGCCTCAGGCTGATCGACGCGAAGTAGAGGCGGGACGGGGTGTGGCAGGTGCAACCTGAGCGGCGTTAACCGAAGTGTGCGTGGCATTTTCCGCCATGCAGGGTTAACAGGAGATTCAAGCCGGTCGGAACCGCTGACGTGAGGGGGGTTTGAACCCCTCCCGGCCGGGCATATCCTGGGCCTCAAAAGCGCGCCGCGTCAAAGGGCGACAGGTTGATCGCCGTCTGCTTTTGCCCCGCCAGTTGCGCAATCAACTCGCCAGTGGCGGCCGCCTGCGTCAACCCATAGTGGCCATGACCAAAGGCGTAGAGAATTAGCGCCGACGCGGCTGAGCGCGAGATCACGGGCAGCGAGTCTGGCAGTGACGGACGAAAGCCCATCCACCGAGTGCCGCCGTCCAGTTTGGCGTCCGGAAGCAAGGGGCGGACACGTTGCAAAATGGCGTCGAGGCGGGCGAAATTCGGCGCCGCCGTCAGCCCCGCAAACTCTACCGCGCCACCGATGCGGTCGCCGGTATCGAGCGGCGTACTAACGAACCCCATGCCCTCGTAGGTCACGGGACGCGAGAGGCCGAGCGCTCCCTTGGGCAGCGTGACATTGTAGCCGCGCTCGGTATCGAGCGGGATGCGGTCGCCCAGCCCGGCGGCCAACGGCTTTGACCAGGCGCCGGCCGCAATGACAACCTGATCGCACTTTCGCACATCGCCGTCCGCCATTTCGACCGCCACGCCACCCTCGACAGGACGAATACGGACGACCGACTGTCGGACCAACGCCGCGCCGCGCGCGAGAACAGCCTCGGCTACTGACCGGCAGACAGCCGCAGGATCGTCGACCTGCACAAAGCCAGGATAATGCAGCGCCGCCGCCGCCTTGGCGCTGAACGCCGGCTCCAGCGCGCGAACGGCTGCGTTGCTTTCCAGCACCTCGACCGCGATGCCAAGCTTGCGCTGCCGTTCAGCCAGCCGCCGGCTGGCCTCCAGCCCCGCCGCGCTGCCGAACACCGACAAAACACCCTTTTGGCGCAGGTGTTTTTGCGTCAGACCCAACGTGTCCAATCGCCGCCGCCAGGCCGGCAGCGCCAGGCTCTGCAGGGCGATGATGGCCTGCGTGCCCGCTTCGATCCGCGCCGGCGTGCTGGCGGCGAGGAAGCGCAACATCCACGGCGCGATAGCAAGAGCATAGGATGGCCGGATGGCAAGCGGCCCCAGCGGATCGAGCAGCCAGCGCGGCAGGTGGCGCCAGACCTTGGGGCCGGCCAACGGCAGGATGTCCGTATACGCGATATGTCCGGCGTTGTACGATGACGCACCAGCCGCAAAGCCATCCGGATCGATCAGCTCGACCGTATACCCCTCATCCAGCAGCGCGTGCGCGGTCGCTATTCCGACGATCCCGGCGCCGGCGATGATGATGTGCATGCCCCGCAGCCTCCCCCTATTTGTCCCACAAAGCGAGCACCACCAGTTGCCAGCGCCAGCGCGCCAAGGCAAGTATGAGGTTCAACCAGATGAGGGTGCGACGATGGGATTGCTCAGCTTGTATTTTCAGCCGGCCGGCCGCATCAGCCGGGCCAAGTTCTGGCTTGGCTGGCTTGGGCTCGCGCTTATCGAGGCGGCGTTCAACGTCTGGGTGCTGACGGCGCTGTTCGGGCGTGATCCGTTTGACGCGGTGACGCACACGCTCACCAAGCCCGCGCTGCAGCTGGTGCTGCTGGGCAACGTGATCTTCATGTTCCCGCTGTTCGTGCTGCTCGCCAAGCGCTTCCACGACAGGAACAAGGGCGCGATCTGGGCGCTGCCCTATCTGGCCGTGTTCGCAGCGATGATCGCCACCTTGATGACCAGCGACATCAAACCTGACAGCGCGTCGCTCGCCATGGGCGCTCTGGCGGCGGCATACATTGTGGTGTTTGTCTGGACGATCGTGGAGCTAGGCTGCTTGAGAGGCACCGTCGGGACCAATCGCTACGGCCCCGACCCATTGTCGCTATAGAGTCACCTTGGCCTAAAGAGGCGTACCCGTCATTGGCGTCGGCGTGCAGGCCATGCCGGCTTTCACCAGTTTGGTGCAATAGGTCGCGGCGGCAGCCTGATTTGCGAAGGGACCTGCCAATAGCCGCACGTTGTCGCCAGAGGTCGCTGAATGAGGTTTCAGGCCCGACAGCAGATCGCCATGCTGGTCCTGGAACAGCTGCCAGATTTGACGCAAAGCATCCGGTGAGGTCGATACGGCCAGATTGACAGCATACGGCTTGTTGGCAGGCGGCGCTTTCACAGCGTCCTTGGCAACGGGCGCGACGCTGGCCAGTTTGGTGGCCTTTGCCGATGCCGCCTTGACGGGCGGCAGAACCGCGTCGGCGCTCTCGCTCGATGCCGAACCTGTCGAATCGGGCTCCATCGGGACAACTTCACCCTCAATCTGAGGCGCTGGCGCGCCTTTCTGTTTCACCGCGATGGCCTGACCTTGCGGTTTGCCGCTTGCAGGCGTCAACGGCTTGCCATCGAGCGTGGTGGCGGCCGACGACTGCACCATGCTGCGTAGATCCGTCAGCTTGGCCTTGATGCCGCCGACGTCCGTGCGCAAACTTTCCAACCCGCTTGTCAGCGCGATTTGCGTGTTTTTCGTCTGGTCGACGGCGGCCTTCACGGCGTTGACCGTGTTTGAGAGCACGGCCACCTTCTGGTTCGTCGCGTCGATGGCGCTCGTACCGGCATCGGCGGTGCGCAGAGCTTCTGGCGCAATGCTCGCGATGGTCAGATAGAAAATGCCAGCAGCGCCCAGCGCTAGCCAGACCACGAGATAGAAACGGTTGAGCGCATTGCCTTTGCCCGGATGAGTGGCTCTGGTGTTCATGGCTGAAACGACCTCACAACTTGCCGCAGGATAACCCCCTTGCGGCGTCCCCCTAATCCACTACGCCACGCACACGTCGCATTGCAGAACCCAGAAATCGGACTGCAAACTTGGAGCGAAAGCTGTCTGAGTCGCGCGGCGCGATCAACGCAATGCCGCCGTGTTGCGGCGATGCGCGCCGTTCTCTGTGGATAACTGCCGAGGTAGATGCCCAGAGCAACAGGTACGAAGGCCTCGGCCGATTGCAAAGTGGACTGCCGGATCGCTAACACGACGTGATTGTGCCGATCCGGTGGTTTGTGAGAAACGAGTGTAGCGTCAGCTGTGAGTCGGCCTCAAGGGTCCGGCGATCGGCTGGCTTGGCATGGCAATTTACGGGACGGGCATGAGCGAGAGACCACTGTTGATCGTGATCCTGGCGGCGGGCAAAGGCACGCGCATGCGATCAGCCTTGCCCAAGGTGCTGCATCAAGTGGGCGGACGGTCTTTGTTGGGTCACGTGATAGCGGCCGCAACGGGCGCTGCGGCGCAGTCCATGGCGGTGGTGACTGGCCCCGGCATGAACGCTGTGCGCCAGGAGGCCAGCCGGCACTTCGAGGGCGCGCAGTTTTATCTGCAGGCTGATCAACGCGGCACGGCCGACGCGCTGCTGGCCGCGCGCGAGGCGCTGGCCGTGCACCAGGGCGATGTGATCGTTTTGTTCGGCGATACGCCGCTTATGACGTCTGCGACGATAGCGGCGGCGCAACACATGTTGAAAGAAGCGCATGTCGTTGTGGTGGGCTTCCAAGCCGCCAATCCATTCGGATACGGACGCATACTGACCGATCCTGCGGGCGGCGTAACGGCCATCCGTGAGCACAAGGAAGCCACCGAAGCTGAGCGGCAGGTCCGACTGTGCAACTCAGGAGTGATGGGGTTTCGCTCGGAACGCTTGCTGGACGTGCTTGAGTCAATCGGCAACGCCAATTCCAAGGGCGAGTTTTATCTTACTGATGCGGTCGAGATCGCGCGTGGAAAAGGGCTTTCGGTTGGCTACATCACGACGGACGAGGCCGAGACCCAGGGCATCAACGACCGCGCGCAACTGGCAGCCGTCGAAGCGCAGTGGCAGGCCAGGAAGCGCACCGATGTGCTGGCGGGCGGGGCGACACTGACGGCGCCGGAGACGGTGTTCTTTGCCTTTGACACGACAATTGGCCAGGATGTGACGATTGAACCTTTCGTTGTGTTCGGGCCCGGCGTGACCGTCGCCGACAACGTCACAATCCGCGCTTTCACGCACATTGTCGGGGCAGACCGCAAGCTCAAGACCGGCGCGAAAATCGGCGAGGGCGTGGATCTTGGACCATTCTCGCGGATCCGTCCGGGGACGGATCTCGGCAGAAATGTCCATGTCGGCAATTTCGTAGAGGTCAAGAACGCCACGCTCGAAGAGGGTGCCAAGGCCAATCATCTCACGTATCTCGGCGACGTCCGGGTCGGGGCGGGTGCGAATATCGGCGCGGGAACCATCACGTGCAATTATGATGGATTTAACAAGCATCATACGGATATTGGGGCGGGTGCCTTCATCGGGTCGAATACGGCCCTGGTGGCGCCGGTCAAGATCGGCGACCGCGCCATCATCGGCGCGGGCAGCGTCATCGCAAAGGATGTCGCGGCCGACGCGCTGGCGGTGACGCGGGCGCCGCACGACGAGCGACCGGGTTGGGCGGAGCGTTTTCGCACCATGATGGCGCGCCGTAAGAAATAACTGGCTTCAAGGAAAGAGCGATCCCATGTGCGGAATTGTTGGAATTCTCGGCAAAGCGCTGGTCGCGGACGATCTGGTCGACGCGCTGAAGCGGCTGGAATATCGCGGCTATGACTCAGCTGGCATCGCCACCGTCGAGGGCGGCCATCTGGAGCGGCGGCGCGCCGAGGGCAAGCTGAAGAACCTCGCGGCCAAGCTGGCCGAAGAGCCGCTGAAGGGGCGCACTGGCATCGGCCATACGCGCTGGGCCACGCATGGAAAGCCGGTGGAGCGCAACGCCCATCCGCATATGAACGACAAGGTCGCAGTGGTCCATAATGGCATCATCGAGAATTTCCGTGAGCTGCGTGCAGAGCTGACGAAGAAGGGCTATGTGTTCGAAACCGAGACCGACACCGAGACGGTGCTTCATCTGGTGACGGACAATCTCTCCAAGGGACTGAAGCCGATTGAAGCTGCGCGCCAGGCGCTGACCCGGCTGCGCGGCGCCTATGCGCTCGGCATCATCTTTTCCGGCGACGACGATCTGATGATCGCGGCCCGCAACGGCCCGCCGCTGGCAATCGGTCATGGCGACGGCGAAATCTATCTTGGCTCGGACGCGATCGCGCTGGCCGGCTTCACCAACCGCATCACCTATCTGGAAGATGGCGACTGGGCCGTGTTGCGCCGCAAAGGTGCGGAGATCTTCGATCTTGACGGCAAGCCGATCCCGCGTCAGGCGATCATTTCGCAGGCGAGTTCGCTCACCGTCGACAAGGGTAACTATCGGCACTTCATGCTGAAGGAAATCCATCAACAGCCCGAGGTTATCGGCCATACGCTGGCCAATTATCTCGATCTTGTGACGGGTACGGTGGAGTTTCCGGACCTCGGGATTGATCTGAAAACGCTGGAGCGCGTGACCATCTCGGCGTGTGGTACGGCATATTATGCCGGTCTGGTCGGTAAATACTGGCTGGAGCGTTATGCGCGTCTGCCCGTCGATATCGATGTGGCCTCGGAGTTCCGCTATCGCGAGGCGCCGCTGCCCAAGAACGGCCTTGCGCTGTTCATTTCGCAGTCGGGCGAAACGGCCGATACGCTGGCGTCCTTACGATTTTGCAAGGCCAATGGACAGCGCATCGCCGCCGTCGTCAACGTGCGCACGTCCTCGATTGCGCGCGAAAGTGATGTGGTGCTGCCGACGCTCGCCGGCCCCGAGATTGGCGTGGCGTCGACCAAAGCCTTCACCTGCCAGCTCTCTGCGCTGGCCTGCCTCGCCATCGCGTCCGGCAAGGCGCGCGGCGTCATCAGCCCCGCGCAAGAACGCGAACTGGTGCAGGCGCTGGTCGAAGTGCCGCGTCTGATGGCGACCATCCTGCGCGACGAAAGCTCCTACGAACGCGTCAGCCACCGCCTCGCCAAGGCGCGCGACGTGCTCTATTTCGGCCGCGGCATCCATTTCCCGATAGCCCTGGAGGGCGCGCTGAAGCTGAAGGAAATCTCCTACATCCACGCCGAAGGCTATGCCGCCGGAGAGCTCAAGCACGGCCCCATCGCGCTGATCGACGAGAGCGTGCCCGTGATCGTGGTGGCGCCCGAAGATGAGCTGTTCGAAAAGACCGTCTCGAACATGCAGGAAGTCGCGGCGCGCGGTGGCGAAATCATCTTCGTCTCTGACGCCGATCCCAGCATGGCCGGTTGCAGAGTGGCCGATCACCTCACCATGCCCAAGGCGCATCCATTCACCAACCCGCTGCTTTCTGCGGTGCCGGTGCAGCTGTTGGCCTACTATACCGCCGTGCAGATGGGCACCGACGTGGACCAACCGCGCAATCTCGCCAAGTCTGTGACTGTGGAATAGCAGACCCGGCAGGCGGTCCTGCAATTGCCGGAATCACGTCGTTGTCGTAAGGGCTTGAGTAGAACAGCGGGGACTGGCGGCAAAGGAGTGGCGGGCATGGCGCAACAGCGCTGGCGCACGCGGTGGGATTCGGTTGGGCGCGCGGCGGTTACTGCGGCGCTTTTGGCTGGTTTGGCGAATGCAACGTATGCAGCCGAAGCGCCCTTGGCCGCAGCTCAGAAGGCATTGAAATCAGGAAAACCCGCAGTTGCCGTGAACACCCTGACAGCAGCACTCGCAGGCGCCGGCCTCAAAGGCGGCGACATTGCGCGCGCCTATTACCTGCGTGGTCTTGCGCAGGTAAAGTCCGGCAATCCAGCCGCCGCTATCGCCGATCTCAATCACGCGCTTTGGCTGAAGGGTCTGTCGGACAGCGAGCGCGCCGATGCGACCTCCGCGAAGGTCAAACTTTATCAGCAGGCCGGCCTAGGCGCGCCAGCGGCGGCCCCAGCGCTAGCCGCAGCAGTCGACACTGCCGAGGTGCCACCGAATCCCGCAGAGTATCCTGTCAGTGTCGAGGCCGCAGCAGCTGGGGATGCAACGTGGGGATCCAAAGCGGCAGCGGCGGAGGCGACGGTAAAACACAAGTCGAAGAAGAAAGGCGCCCCGAGCGCGGATAGCGCCGCCAGAGCGCCCGCCGCGCCCGAAAACCTGCCGTGGACTTACGCCCCCGCCACGCCCCCAGCGCCCAAGGTCGTTGCGACATCCGGCGACAATCCTGTCAATTCGGTTCTCGGCAACCTGTTTGGCAGCGCACCTCCAGCCGAACCGGTGACAGCTGCTGTCAGCGCGCCGACGCCCGATACGGTCGTAGCCAGCAAAGCGCCCGAAACGCCGACACCGCCAACGGCCAAATCAGTCGCAGTGCTAGCAAAGACCGGCGTTTTCGTCCAGGTCGCCTCGTTGCGCACGTCGAAGGAGGCCGAGGACGTCGCCGCCCGCCTGACCACCGACCATGCCGCGCTGATGAGCAAAGTCAGCACCCGCGTCACACCGGTCGTACTCGGCAACATGGGCACGTTCTATGCCGTCCAGGTCGGCCCGGTCGCCACGGCCACCGCCGGCGAGGGGCTGTGCAAAAAACTTCGCAGCAAGAGTGTCGACTGTTTCGTCGCAACGCCCTAAACTTCAGCGGTACCAGCGGGGCGAGGCCAGCATGACGCCAGATGAGCAGCGACCATCGTCCGGCAGCACCGGGCGCGGCGCATTGACAGATCTTGCCGGCGGCGATCCGAGCCCGATCCGGATGATGTCTCGTCTGCGCAACTATTTCCTCACCGGCCTCATTATCGCTGGCCCGCTCGCGGTCACGCTCTCCATTGTCTGGTGGTCGATCAATACGGTCGACGGGTGGGTCAAACCGATCGTCCCAGATATCTATGCCTGGCTGCGCGCCATCGTTCCCGGCTCCTACCTTCCCACCGGCACGTCATTGCCGGGTGTCGGCCTACTCACCGCTGTCATTGGCTTGACCGTGATCGGCGCGCTGGCCGCGAATCTGCTTGGCCGCACATTGCTCAGCTACGCCGAATTCGCGCTCGGCGGCATCCCGGTATTGCGCTCGGTCTACAAGCCCGTGAAACAGATTTTTGAGACCGTGCTCAAGAAGGGCGACAGCAATTTCCGCAAGGCCGGCCTGATCGAATTTCCGCGCAAGGGTGTCTACTCGCTGGTCTTCGTGTCGTCCGATACTCGGGGGGAAATCCCGACCAAACTGCCGCCGGGCGAAGAGTTCATCACGGTCTTCATGCCGAGCTGTCCGCCCACGTCCGGTTTTTTGATGTTCGTGCGCCGCAGCGAGTTGATCGTCCTGGACATGAGCGTCGAGGAAGCCGCCAAGATGGTGCTGTCGGCCGGCATCGTCTCGCCGGAATGGCGTTATGACGGAGGCGTCCTTACGCCGGCGGGATAGGCTGCGTCGGATCAGATAGCTGCAAGGACGAGACAAGCATGGCCACCGTTCAGGGCACTGTTGATTTCATACTCGATCAACTCGCTTCGGTCGGTGATGTGTCCGCGCGCAAAATGTTTGGAGAATATGGCGTCTACAGCGCAGGCCGAATGGTGGCGTTGATTTGCGATGACCAGCTGTTCGTCAAGCCCACTGCAGCCGGGCGGGCGTTCGCAGGCAAGGTCGAGGAAGCGCCGCCCTATCCCGGCGCAAAACCGTGTCTGCTGATTTCTGCCGAACAGCTGGAAGATGCCGCGTGGTTGTCCGAGCTGATTAAAATCTCAGCCGAGGAATTGCCGCTGCCGGTGAAGAAGAAGGCGAAAAAATCGTAGGTTGGGTTAGCCGGCCAAGGACGGCGCGATTGCATTCGGATTGCGTTCCGGCGTAACCCAACGGTACGGGCGCGGAATGTTGGGTTACGCCGGAACGCAATCCGTTCGCAACGTGACTGGCAGTGGCCGGCTAATCCAACCTACGAACAACGCCTACAGCCGGCCCTTGAGCTCGCCAATGCTGCGGCCGACGAGGTCTTGGCCGGCCTGCCCCGTAAGCTTCGAGCCGATCACGCCATGGGACGCACCGACGGCGGCGTCAATGGCGGCCGAGCGCACATCGGCCATAGCCTGGGCTTCGGCGCGAGCGATCTTTTCTTCGGCGGCTTTGCTGCGGCGCGCGACCATCTCGGTCATGCTGGCGCGGGTCTCGGCGGCGAGGGTCGCGGCCTCTTGCCTGGCGCGCTCGACAATAACGTCGGCTTCCTTCTGAGCATCGCCCAGGCGGCGCTTGTAGTCGGCGAGCAAGTTCGCCGCTTCGTCGCGCAACTTGCGTGCTTCTTCGATCTCTTTGCGAAGGGCGTCCGAACGGTCATCCAGCGCTTTGCTGATCAGCGCCGGCACCTTGTAATACATCAACAGCGCGATGAAGCCCAAGAAGGCGACGCCGACCCAGAATTCGGGATTGAACAGGCTCTCGTGCTCGGGCATGGCGCTCTTCTTGCTTGTCGTTACTGAGTGGCGTGGGCGCGCACGGCGGCGAGCGCATCTTCGCGGGAAACCTTGATGCCGAGCAGTTCCTGCACCAGCGTCTCGACGGTTTCGCCGGCGACATCGTGCACTTGGCCGAGCGCGGTGTCTCTGGCCGCTTTGATCTGTGCCTCGGCGGCGGCGAGCCGGCTGCCGAGCTGCGTCTCGACCTTGGCGCGTTCGGCGTCGATCTCGGCCTTCAGCTTGTCGCGTTCGCCCTGGGCGAGCGCCCCGGCTTTGCCGCGTGCGTCGGACAGCGCCTTTTCGTAGTCGGCGATGGCCTTTTGCGTTTCGTCTTTCAGGCGGCGCGCTTCGGCGAGATCGCCTTCGATACGGCCTTTTCGAGCGTCAAGCACCGAGGCGATGCGCGGCACCAGCAGGGTCGACATCAGCCAATAAAGAATGGCAAAGGTGATCGCCAGCCAGATGAGCTGGGGCGGGAAGTCCGCAAGTTTCAGTTGTGGCATAGCCCGCCCTCAGTGCAATCGTCAGGTTCGCGAAATTAGAACGCGAACAGAATGATGAAGGCCATGACGAGGCCGAACAGGCCCGTGGCTTCGGCGAGTGCGAAGCCGAGCAGCGCATTGCCGAACTGGCCCTGAGCGGCCGACGGATTGCGCAAGGCGCCCGACAAGTAGTTGCCGAAAATGTTGCCAATGCCAACGCCCGCGCCAGCAAGTGCGATGCAAGCGATGCCGGCGCCGATGAGCTTAGCTGCCTCAGGTCCCATGTCAGTCTCTCCCGTTTGATGGTTATGGGTGGATACGGATGATCAGTGATGGATATGCAGTGCGTCGTTCAGATAGATGCAGGTCAGGATCGCGAACACATAGGCCTGCAGGAAGGCGACCAGCACTTCCAACCCGGTGAACGGGATCATGAACAGAAGCGGCGCGATGCCAGCAAGCCCGAGCGCGCCCACGAAAGCGCCGAACACCTTCAGCATGGTGTGGCCGGCCATCATGTTGGCGAACAAACGCACCGAAAGGCTGACCGGGCGCGTGAAATACGAAATGACTTCGATCGGCACCAGCAGCAACAGCATCACAGCGGGCACGCCCGAAGGCACGAACAGTTTTAGAAAGCCGAAACCGTGTTTCACGATGCCGATCAGCGTCACGCCCAGGAACACGAAGGCTGCCATCGCGAAAGTGACGACGATGTGGCTGGTGGACGTGAACGGAGCGAACACGCCGGGGATGTTGACGAGGCCGAGTAGGTTCGAGAACAGGATGAACATGAAGAGCGTAAAAACGAGCGGGAAATACCCCATCGCTTCAGGCCCGGCCGTCTGCTTGACGATGTTCTCGACGAACTCATAGGCCATCTCGGCCACGGACTGGATGCGGTTCGGCACCAGCGCGCGGTGGCGCATGGCGTAGAGAATGAAGGCCACGATGAGCCCGGCCGCCATCAGCATCGACAGCGCCGAATTGGTGAAGGAGGCGTCGTAGCCGAACAGATTGAGATGCCAATAGCGGACGATCTCGAACTGATGCATCGGGTTGGGCAGGCCGCCGCCGTGATGTTCAACGGCCTTGCCGGCGACCTTGCCAGCAACTTTGGCCGCCTCGGTTGCGGTGGTCGTCACAGCTTCAGTCGTCGTCGCCATCTTTTCCCGCCGGCAGATCGCTGCCAATATTGCCGCCGACCTCGGCCTGCATCTGCCGATACGTCCGCACCAGATTTGTGATCCCCGCCGCGATCCCCAGACCGAGCAGAATCAGAAGAAACACAGGTTTGGTACCTGCGTATCGATCAATAACCCAACCAATTCCAGCGCCAAGCACTGGCGCCAACACCAGGTCCATGGCCATCTGCATGCCATAGCCCAGCATCTTGTGCCGGCGCGGATCGTCCAAGGTTGGAGCCTTGGACGTGGCCGCATCGGCCGACGCCTTCGTCAAACGCTGATCCAGCTCGGATACGCGCTTGTCAAACGCGCTGCGCTCTTCGGGGCTGAGTTTGCCACGGTCGTCGCCAGCGGAACTTGACATGAGAGGCCTCGAAACAAGAGGCGAGACAATCGGTGGGTTACCGAACGCCGCGCACCTTAAGGGTGGGTTGGAAGGGTGTCAAGGATGCGGGGGGAGCACGCACTGGAGTGAAATATCTTTCAATAACAACGTGTTAGAATGCATGCGGCGTTATGATCGCGGGGCCACGGTGGCGTAGGGGCGATCCGTGGGTCGCCTTCGTGCGGCATACCCTGCCGGCAGAGGGCGACCGACGGGTCGCCCCTACGACGGCGCCGACCGTCAAATTCGCGCCGTCACGATTCCCAAAAGCTCGGCAGCCGTTGCCGCAACACGCCGCCGATCACGACCGCCTCGGCGCGTTTGGCCAAGCCGGTCGAATCGTCCGTCTCCACCGCAATGCCA